>JAJHRF010000053.1 GCA_020832925.1 Desulfurococcaceae archaeon
TATCGATATTTATCTTAATACCTTACTATATAGATATAGTCTTAAGAAGTTTAAAGAAATCTCCATAACTGGTATTATAAACTAAGTTAACTATGATACGCTTTAAAGAATTTCAAATGATATTGAAAACATTTGTATTCATTTCATTACTATATCTATTCGATCACTTGAACTGCTAACGCATCTTTAAATCAAATGTTATAGAATATATGACAAAGTTATTTATTAAGCTATAGCAGTTTTATTATCGTTAAGAAGTATTTAAGTAAAAAGTATTTATTTTTGTTTCCTAAGACAATTAAAGGGGTTTGATATGAAGAAGAGAACCTTGTTATTGATAGTAATATCTGTTGTAGTAGTTGTAGCAGTTGTTGCTGTAATTAGTGTTTGGTCCTTTATACAGCAGATCGAGAGGATAAGGATAGGGTCTATTGCTTTGATTAAGCTTAGCGGTACTATTAGTTATAGTGGAGCAGGTCTAGGGATTATTTCAAGTGGAGCTATAACACCTTCAGATGTTAAGTACTATATCGATAGAACTCTATCAGATCCCTCTATAAGAGCTGTTGTATTTATGATTAACAGTCCTGGAGGTTCTGCTGCGGCTTCTGAAGATATTTACCAGATGATTAAGAGATTAGCTGAGTCTAAGGTTGTGGTTATCTACGGTGCAGAAGTTCTCGCTAGTGGTGGTTACTACATATCTCTTCCAGCTCATAGAATAGTTGTATCTCCTCACACCTTGGTAGGATCTATAGGATCTGTAATAACGTTGGTAGATGTTAGCGAGCTTTTGAGTAAACTAGGTATAAACGTAACTGTGATTAAGTCGGGTGAGTATAAAGATATATCCTCACCCTATAGACATCCAACAGAGAAAGAGTTAGAGATCCTTAGAGATCTAAACAATAAAGTTGCACAGATATTTAAAGAGCGTGTTAAAGAGCATAGAAGTATAAAGGATGCTGAAGCTTTTGAAGCAAAGATATACCTAGGAATAGATGCTGTAGAAGCTGGTTTAGTAGATGAAGTTGGTACACTAGATAGAGCTATTGAGATAGCTAGACAATTGGCAGGGCTTCCCCCATACGCACCAGTTGTTGAGATAAAGAAGCCTGCAGGACTACTCCAAATGCTTTTCGGAGGATCTGAGCTAGAGATAAAATCTCTAGATCTTGAAATAAAAATTGGTAGCTGTAGTATCGCTGATCTAGGGGAGTTCGTAGGTAAACCGCTATACCTATGGATTCCCGGAATTAGGTAGAAAAGCTGTAGAGAACATCTACATTGTTTAACTAGCTAATTTTTTAATTCGATCTCTTTTTCTAAATCTTCGAGAAACTTCTTAACAACATCGATTCTCTTAATAGCTATGCTCTTCGCAATATCTGTGAACAGTAGGTTAGGAAGTTGAAGTATTTTATCGTAGAAATGCTGAATACTTTCTTTAAGCGATCTCCCTCTAGATCCACTAAATGCGAAAACTCTTGCTATCCCTATAACTCCTAACGCATCAAGTTTATCAGCATCGCTAAGTATTTTAGCTTCGATAGACATAGGTTTAACACCTTCAGAAAAACTATGAGATAGAATAGCTTCAACAACTTTCCCCACTTTATCTTCTGGAAAACATGCTAACTTCAGAATTATATAGGCTATCTCTGCGCTATGTTTAGCATGATCTTTATCTCTAGAAACCCTGCCAATATCGTGGAGAAGAGCAGCAACCTCTAGAACTTCTCTATCAACAGGTTCAGGTATAGCTTCAGCTATCTTCAACGCAATATCTCTAACCCTAAGAACATGATCAAGACCGTGAACCATATCCTCTGGGTAAAGCTTTCTAACTAGGTTCTCTATAAGCTCAACAACTCTACTTCTACTACCTACAAGCATAGCTACAAAACCTCTTAGCTATACCTATAATTCAAGCTGTGAAGCTCTAAATAAAGTACTGACGTATTTAATTTGTAGAGGTATCTGTAATAGTTATGTATATAGCTATATACATAACTATATAAAAGATACGTTTTTATACCCCGCCCTAAAATAGAGATTTCCCCTAGTAGGTGGAGCCTATTGTATCGTGGGATATAGTGCTTCCGACCTCTTTGTATATCTTGGGGATAGCGGTAGCTATAGTATATTATCTAATGGGTGGTTCTGAAAAAGAAGATACTGAGAACCTTAAGGTATTGGAGAAGAGTGTTTGTAGAGGTGATGGAGATTTATAGTGGATATAGTCTTGATATCGATTTACTTAATGATAATGATATTGCTAGGGGTGTTGGCATCTAAAAGAGTTAGCAGTGTTTATGATCTCTACGTTGGAGGTCTGAACATAGGTGGGGTGGCTACAGCATTATCGTTCTTCACAACATACTTTAGCTCAGTTATATTCGTAGGAGCAACAGCTCTAGGATGGAAATATGGATTACTTGTATTGTGGAAAGATATCTTCGTTGTTATTGTGGGTACTCTTGCAGCTTTCGTAGTTATCGGTCCTAGAGTTTTAGCTTTATCGCGTAGGTATAGGATTGCGTCTATTATCGATCTCATCGAGATTAGGTATAGGTCGAGAGCTGTAAGCATTACCGCGAGTTTAACAATGTTTGTAGGGCTTTACCTTTACTGTATCTCTATATTGATCGGTATGGCTAGAGCATTAGAAGCTTCTATAGGTTTAAGTTACGAAACCTCATTAGCGATTTCATCTATCGTCACCTTAGTCTACATAGTTTTAGGTGGCTACATAGCGCAGGTATGGACTCAAGTACTTCAGGCTGTTTTCATGTTGTTTATGGCTGTAACACTTGGTGTAACATCTATTGTTGCTGTTGGTGGTTTTAATAATCTCCAAAATGCCTTAGCTAGTATAGATCCTTCGCTAGCTACATGGCCCTACAGAGACACTTTACCGATGTTCGCTTTCTTCTTAAGCTTAGGCTTTATGGGTATAGGTAACCCTGCGCTTTTGATAAAGTTTATATCTGTTAAGGATAGAATATCATTGAAGAAAGCTGTGCTCATATCTACAGCAACTGTAGCAATATTAACACTATCGCTAAATATTGCGTCTGCAACTATGAGGATTATCTTGAGGAATAGCATCGCTACCCCTGACCACGCGTTTATATACTTTACAAAAACTATTCTACCCAAAGGTTTCGACACACTACTCGTTATAGCTATACTATCAGCATCTATGTCAACTTTATCAGCTATCTTAAACACGTTAACACATATAGCTAGAGATACTACTGCAAGATTATTGCCAAGAAATCCAGGGAACGAAATGCTATTCTTTAGATTAACTACGTTAGCTATAGGTATAACCATTACTATACCAGCTTTAAAACCTCCAGAGATGCTTATAACATTGTTTGGAGTCACAACCTCTATCATATCTACAGTTCTCGTAGGACCTATTATCTACGGCTTATTCTGGAGAAAAGCATCAGCATTAGGAGCTTTAGTATCTATGATAACGAGTTTTGCTGTAGCAATAGCTGTAAATGCTTACGGAGGATTCAGGTTTCCATGGACATACTACGCCTTCATACCATCGATAATACTCTCCCTAACACTACTACCATTAATAAGCATAGCTATACCTAGCAAAAATACTACAGAACATTATTGTTAACCCAAAGACAGATCTTTTTTATTTTCATTACCCTCTATTTAATCACGTATTCCTCCTCGAATTCTATCTCAATATATAGTAAAGCATATAAACACTGTAAGATCTAAAGTTTTATGATTTGGTAGGCATAAAAATTGGGTTTAGGTCTATGAAAACAGATAGTGTAGAGTTAAACAAAACTGAGTCGAGCAGTAATGTGGTTAAGAGTTCGTTAGCTGTTTGGGAAGAAGCTCTTTTAGTAGAATTCCTCTATGCTATAGGTCATCTAAATCATGTTGAACAACATCTACTTGAATCTGATTCCTATATAGGAGCTCCGTTGTTTGGAGATATAGTTGATATGTTTAGAGAGCAGAGGAAATTAGTAGGACAGGTAATGTTTCTTTTAGAGAAGTTAGAGGCTGTTAAAAGTGGGTCGCAAGATTTGAGGTCTTCGTGGGAAAGCATATGGTGTGCATTGAAACATGCTACAACAGCTCTTATACATATAGATGAATGTGTAGAGAAGATCCTTAAGAAGTTTAAGAGTGAGAGTGGTATGGATTACATTGAATGTGTAAAGACGTTGTTAAGAGTTCGCGAAAATATTTTGAAGAACATTATAGAGATGATTAAGAGAGGTAAATCTATCTCTAGTATTCTGAGTGAGAGTAGTGTTAGGTGTAGAGAAGATCTATGTCTTGAAGAGGTTGTTAAACAATGAAATGTTCAGGTTTTGTACTACTTAAAGTTCTAGATAGCACTCCAAGAAATATCAAGTCTAGGATATACAAAGCTATGAATGGTACAACTGTTACTATCAAAGGTAGGAGGTATAGATCGAAAGGTTTGTTATATGTTGCTAAAGGTGTTAAAATTGCTAATACTCTCTACGCTATACCATACGAAGAGACATCGAGCGTTCTAGATACACTACGAGAAAAGAATTTACTCAACTATATCCAGATCTTGAATCTCTGTACATGTACATGTGATTAATATCCACAACCTGTTATATATGTTATTCTTCTACATCTATGTTTTTACTGAGACACTCTAGAATTTCGTTACGAATTTCGTCGTATACCTTCTTCCTTCAGCGATATCTTTTCGCAACAGTAGCCCCATAGAGATGCATCAATATTCTTAGCAATACTCTATGCAAATACTTGCAGCTTTTGAAGTGATCTACACTCCAATACTCATGTTGTGTTTCCAAGATTTAGCGAATATCTCTATCTGTATATCTGATAACTTGTTAAATGTTCTAAAAGCTTGATCACTAAGAGCACAATTGCCTAGAGGTACGAATAACAGTGGTACTAGGAATGTTCTAAGACCGTGTTCATCTATAGATTCAACTAGTTTAAGTGTTTGATATACATCTTCAATATCTTCACTAGGTAATCCAACTATTATTGTTGCTAACGGAACCCAATTATATTCCTCTAAATTAATTAAAGAGTTGAGCACTACTTTAAGCTATTCATCTGGTTTATAAGGCAAAACTTTTCCACGTATATACTTCTTAATAGTTTAGGAGAACCAGTTTCTATTCCGACCTCTGTTGTTAAAACATATCTCCCGCGGAGTTTAAGCAATGAGAATTCGTAGAGTTTGAAGCTTATGTACTCGAGAACATCTTTCCTATACAGAGCTGCTGCAAGATTTAGATGTGTTATCTGTATATACTTTAAACCTCTACGTTTTAACTCTGTTAAACTATCTACAAGTTTAATTAATGTGCTTGGGTTAGGTTCCCAAGGTGTTTTCGTACCATATAAGAATATATCTTCTGTAACAAGGAGGAGATGATCCTGACCATTCGCGAGATTTACCTCAGCATCTTTTAAAATCTTCTCTATAGGTATATCCCTCTCCAACTGCATTGTAGGGCTGTAGAAAGCACACCCTCGTCCACATCCTCTCGTCAACTCTACTGCTCCATGTATAGAAGCCCCTTTAATACAAGGGATCTTCTCGACAGGTGTAGCTAAACCTTTAACATAATTCTCAACATTTTCGCCTACAGATAGCCTATAGAATATATAGAATATAGATGGGGCTACTGCTTCACCTTCGCTATCAACTACCACATCAATTCCTAGAGACGTTGGATCTCCATACATATAAATTTGCTATGCACTGGCCCTCCTAGGACTACCTTAAACCTATACTTCTTCCTAAGCTTCTTCAAAATCTTTACCAATTTGAAGAACTCGAACTTATTCATAGGTTCGCCGAGACCTAGAAGAACTGAGTATGTAAGTGATACATATCCAAGTCCTAGAGGATCTTTTGCACCTATACCCACAACCTTTGTATTTTCTCTAATCACCTCCTCCAGATCATCTGGATGAACAACCGCCACCTCATCTTCTCTAAAAATACTAGACTGTATGAGAGAAGCCTCAATTCTTCTCAAACCAAGAGGAGCAAACTTGACTCTGAAATCTTGATCTCGTTCAACAGGTCTATACATATTCTTAAGGAGAAACTCCCTAGGTACAAAGAATGGTTTAGAGAAAGTTGAAACAAAAGCAATAGCTGGGTTCTTATTATATTCACTCATCTCTGTTGCTGGTGCCGTTAAAACAATCTTCAAAAACATTCACTACATAAACTATTCAGTTACCGAATATGCTGTAAATATGTTATGAATTCTTTAAGATATACAAATTTTCAATAACGTAGAAACATGATTAACAATACTGTTGATGTAGCTACTAGTTATGAAAGAACTAGAATTGATTATCAGAACCTTGAAAACAAATTTAGCTTAAGACTTTCTTAAGCATCTCCAGCAGTTTATCTAGATTCTGAATCTCTATCAACGCTCTTAGAAATGTATAACCAGTACTTGCATCAAGTTCGTAGAAAGGTTCTAAACCTGTTTTTGCAATAATTTCGAGAAAATCTCTATAAGATTTAGCATATCTATCAAGATCTTCTAAACCTATATACTTAGGGATCTCGAGATTAACAGATACAACAAATTTCCTATCTTTCTCAGAGATCTCTATAACGATATCATCTCTATGTATTCTTACACTTTCTTCAGCCTCAAATCTAACACCTAGACCTTTTAACAAATCTTTAACAACTTCAATCCATTCACTACCCAATCCAAACTCTGAAATCTCCTCAAACATGATCTACACTAAGATGTTAATGAACTAAGAAAATTAAAAGCTTCTTCAACTATAACAACACTAATCAATAATTACGTACTTATCGTGGATTTTACATCGAAGAACTTATTAAAGCTCATATTCAACAATACTTTTCTTCTTATCCAGCTCATCAATAGCTTTCACAATATCAACAATTTTCTTATTTAAGAGAACTTTAATTACATCGTCTAGCTTTTCGAAAGACTCTATAAACATATCTCTAAAACTATCCCTAAGCCTTAAATAAATTGATAACCTCTCTAGCTCAGAACATTTCTTCATCTCTCTTTTCAGTAACTTAACGATTTCTACAACAGTTTTCTCTTACATTCTTTCAAATATTCAATATATTCACAAGTTCTCCACTAACTGTTTAACATCTTCAGCTTCACTCATACATTCCTTACAAGGAACTATGTACAATTACC
>JAJHRF010000048.1 GCA_020832925.1 Desulfurococcaceae archaeon
CCTACTATTAGTAAGTCGCTGTATTTAGATATAGGGGCTGTTTCATCGATATTTATAGCTATAACGTATTCGGAATCCTTCATACCAGCTATATGTTGTGGTGCTCCAGATATACCGCAGGCTATGTATATCCTAGGTCTAACTATGTTTCCGCTGAAACCTACTTGTCTATCTTTTTCACACCAACCCATATCTACTAAAGGTTTAGAGCACCCTAATTCTCCTCCCAACATCTTCGCGAACTCCTTGAATATCTCTATATCTTCTCTACTCCTAAGACCTCTCCCTACAGAGACTATGATCTGTACATCTGGTAGCTTAACTTCTTTAACCTTGGCAACCCCTAGCACCTTAATGTTCCTAGCATCGTTTGATAGATTCAGCTCTTCGATATTCTTAACCACGACTTCTCCTCTCTTCGAAGGATCTGGTCGAGGTATTGGGAGAACCTTTGGGCGTATAGTTGTTATAACGGGGTTGGTCAAGGTCTTTATATGAGCTATTATGTTACCTGTGAAAGCAGGTCTTACCTGTACTATATCCCCTTGCTCATCTACGTATATATCTAGGCAATCAGCTGTAATACCTGTTCCAAGTTTAGCAGCTACTCTAGGACCTAAACTTCTTCCCCAAGGTGTTGCGCTTATCAGTACAAGCTTAGGTTTAAACATGTTGACTGTATCTACGATAGCATCTCTATGGATAAGCTGGTTCGCTAACTCTTCATCGCTAGAAACTTTGTATACAACAACTCTATCAGCTCCGTAGGAGATAAGCTGCTGTACAACAGCATCAACATCTTCTCTAGCTAGTGTAATAGCTGAAACTTCTCCACCTATCCTAATCTTAAGCTCGTTCGCTTTACCTAGTAATTCGAATGCTGATGAATTGACTTTACCGCTATAGTTCTCTACGTATATCAAGATACCTCTCCAGCTCATCTCAAAACACCTTTCTCTTTAAGAATCTTGATCAAAATATCCACACCTTCATCCCCTTTAATAACAATAGGTGTTTTCGTTGATGTTAATGCGTAGAAAGCTTTAACAACTCTCGTAGGTGAACCAGCTAAACCAAACCTATTCATATCAGCTACATCTGATAGATAGTCAGCGTTCCATATATCGATTTTCACACGCCTAGCTTTCAAGATATCGCTTAACCTTGGAACCCTAGGCTCAACAAGAGCTCCTCTAAACATTAAAGGTCTAGAAACAGCAATGACTGCAGGTAGTTTAAGCTCTAGCCGGTAGTAAGAATCACCGTAATCAGTTTCAACAACTACTCTATCACTAGATATATCGATAATATGTGTAACAAAAGATGCGTGTGGAAGACCTAGGTGTTCAGCAACCTCGGGACCTACATGAGCTGTATCACCATCAACAGACTTCTCACCGCATAGAATAAGGTTTACCTTACCGAATACCTGTTCAAGCTTCTTTATAGCCATCGCCAAGGTATAGGATGTAGCTAGGGTATCAGCACCAGCAAATCTTTTATCAGTTAATAGAATAGCTTTATCAACACCTCTAGCAATAGCATCTCTAAGAGCTTTTTCTCCATGTGGTGGAGCCATAGAGATAGCGGTAACGGTTCCCCCCAGCAACTCCTTAATCTTGACACCAACTTCGATAGCGTATAAATCGAAAGGATTTATCTCTAGCTCTGCTGAAGACCTATCAACAGTTCCTTTCTCTATATCGAATTTAACCTTGGTTATATCGGGTGTAGGTTTGACAAGTACAACTATATTCATATACATACCTACAGCTCGAAACCTATGTAACACCACCAGGCGATACAATGTTAATAAATCTTCCTTTTCCTTAAACAGCTTGAAAACTATGAGGAAGGTATGGAAGCGATAACCTCTTATACCTCTCTAGATACATTTCCTTAACTAGGTGTTTAGGTATGGGTGTTTTAGATCTTAGTAAACTAGATGAGTTTAAAGGGTTTCTAGAAGGAGATGCTGTAGATAAGTTCTTCGAAACATTTAAGATAAAGTTTGGTAGCGGTACATGGGCTGCTGGAGGTTTTAGCGATAGGTTTATGGCTAGAGGTTACTTCCCGGATCTCCCATCTGATGTACTTTCAAAAATTGAGAGGATTAGGAGAGCTGGGATAAAAGCGTTTGTTCCGATAAATGTTGAGTTCCTCGATGAGAAATTCGAGATTAGATGGGATCTAGTTGATAAAGTTAAAGAGTATGTAGCTAAGAACGGTATGGTTATAGCAGGTCTTGCACTCGATTTATCAGGTATTCCACAGCTAAAACTAGGATCTATAGCTAATCCCAATCCCGAGCTCCGTAAACTTGCGCTAGACATACTTGTTAAGAGTCTTGATATAGCTAAGAGGTTAGGTGTAGATACAGTATCTTTCTGGCCTGGGCAAGATGGTTGGGATTATAGTCTCGAGGTTAACTACGGTAAACTATTAACAGTATTTACTGAGAATTTGAAGAAGTTAGCTGAAGAAGTAGCTAGTAGAGGTTTTGTACTAGCTATCGAAGCTAAGCTGAAGGAACCTAAAGAAGGTAATATGGTTCTACCAACAACACATGTAGCTATAGCTATAGCTAAGAAGATTAACGATGAGCTCAGTAAAAAAGTTGTAGGTATAACTATCGACTACGGACACGAGCTTATGTATGCAGTAGAACCTGCATTCACTGTATATTTAGCGAAATTCCTAGATGTACCACTACTATCGATACATATAAACACAGCTAAGACTCATAGCAATGACGAGGATAGGGTTGTAGGGACAGGAGATCTATGGCAATTCATAGACTTCCTCTACGCAACAATAGATACAGAGTTCAGCGGATGGTATATACTGGACCAGTTCACGTACAGAATGGATCCTGTTGAAGGTTTAAGGCTATCTAAAGAATTCTTCGCGAACTGTATGAAGAAAGCTTTAGCTATATACAGATACAGAGAAGATCTTGAGAAGTTTAGAGCTTTAGGAGATCAAGCAAAGGTTCTAGACTTCGTTAAGAAGATTATATACACTTTCTAACCTAGGTAAAAACAACACATTTTTAATACTCTCTACGGAATTTCTTCTTCGCTGTGGGAGAATGTATGTAGGTATATACGGTTTCGGATCTATAGGGAGGTTGATAGCTAGAGAAGCTGTTGAACGAGGACATGAAATTGTAGGGGTTGTTGATATAGATAGAGATCTTGTAGGGAAGGATGTAGGGGATCTGCTGGGGATAGGGTCCCTAGGTATAGAGGTTACAGATGATGTAGATATTCTAGCGAATGCAGATGTGGTTATACATGCTACAGGGTCTTATCTAGATAAAGTATTTAATCAGATAGTCTACGTCCTCGGCATGGGGATAGATGTTGTATCTACATGCGAAACCCTTGCATACCCATACTATAGATACCCAGTACTAGCTATCAAGTTAAACGAGGTTGCTCTAGATAGTGGTGCAGCTGTTTTAGGTACAGGTATTAACCCAGGACTTCTACTAGATACCCTTGTAACAGTAGTAGCTTCATCAATCAGCTCTATAAAGTATGTGAAAGCTATTAGAAGTGTTGATGCATCTAAGAGAAGAGAATCGTTTAGGAAGAAGATAGGTATAGGTTTAGATATAGATAAAGCTAGAGATATGTTGAGGAGAGGAGAGTTAACAGGTCATGTAGGGTACGCGGAATCAGTCTACCTAATATCTCATGCTGGAGATCTACAGTTAACGAAAATTGTAGAAGAACAAGAACCTGTAGCTTCGGAAGAGGATATAGAGGTAGGAGGTGTAAAAGTTGGGAAAGGTAGTTGTAAAGGGGTTAAAGGCTACGGCGCTGGTTACGTAGGGGATAGAGAGGTTATTAGAGTAGAGTTCCAAGCATACGTAGGTGCACCTGAATACGAAGAGATAACAGTTATCGGTAAAAACTACTCAGTAACATGGAGAAGTAGTGGAACACCTGGAGACCAAGGAACAGCAGCTGTTGTTCTAAATATAGCAGAGAAGATAAAGAGAGTTCCACCAGGTCTACACCTGATGACAGATCTTCTACCGTTCAAAATAAGGTTCTCATTATAGAGATGAAGAGCTAAACATACTCATTGCCACAATTTAGAAAACCTTTTCAGAAACCTCATATAATATAGCAGTTCTTCTACTCTATAGATAAAGAACTCTATTCACCTTATAGGTGCGAATACAGCTTCTTCCGAAGGCTTATATCTGTAGACACCTTTAGATCTAGAGAACTTGTTTATAGCTATAGCTAGCCCTGGTAAAGCTGTTAATGCTCCTCCAACTGCACTGTAGATAATGTTCGAGGATAAGGTGTAGGAAATAGCTGTACCTATGATTGATGCTGTTAATATAGATCCTATACCTCCTACCAAACCTTTCAACCTCTGTTTAAAGCTTATCGGGTACTCTAAATAGAGAACAGTGCCGTCAGCTGCATCTACAATAGCTCTATACTTTCTACCTCTATAGTTACATGTTATAATCCAGAATGGGTAATGAGCTAGGCCAACGAATCTAGAGTTATCTACAAATCTATACTTTTTACCGCAAGCTGTTTCAGCTTCAGATAAAGTTTTCTCTATATAGGGTCTCTTGATCTTCTCGAAAACTGTTTCCGGGTCTAGCGATGGGTTTAAGTATACCCCTTCTCTCAGTATAGAGGGTTTGAAGTATATACGGTTTTTCGCAGGAAAACTATAGTCTTTAGGTATATCTATAGGTGGGTTCTCTAAAGCTATGACAACTACGTGAGCAGCTTCTTCACCTCCATGGATACTGATCTCTACTTCGTTTTCCTCTATCTTCTCTACTTCTCCTCTGCAAACAGCTTTAATATCTACTTCGTATATGTAGAGAGGTACTAGGTATTGGTAAGCACTATCGAAATCTACGTTATCGTTGAAATCCTCAGCTATCCCTACCTGCATTAAAGCGAAATCTTTTACACGTCTATAAGAAGAGTTCTTATCGTAATTTATAGCGAATATGAAGTGGTCTACTTTAGCATCAGGATTGTCAACTCTAGTCGTTGTTCCGCAGTAAGGACACGTTGCGTAGACAAAAGTTTTAGGGATAGAGAATTCAGCACCGCAGAAACTACATCTAAATACTTTCTCCTCTACCCTAGTACCCATCGGGATCCCCTACTCTACACCTTGATAACACTAGAAATCTTCTCTACGCTTAAGACTTTTCTATACCTAGGCTCAACTATACTCGATTTAATCGGGGATAAAGCTCTCCTCATACAGTAGAATGAAGCTATAGAGCCGAGGATAAAAAGCCCTGCACTCGCGAACATGTTTATGGTGTAGAGAGCTCCTGCTAAACCTCCTAGAACACCAGAGGCTATAGCTCCAAGTAAACCCCATGAAATACGTTCACCTGTTTTCATAGGTCTTTCGAAAGCTATTACATCTCCATCCCATCCACATACAATAAGCCTATGAAGACCACCCCCATACCTATAAACAGCTGTGTATACCGGGAGTAGAACCGGTTTAGATGATGATATCTTTATGTTTATAGGGGTTATCTTTTTCCAAATGATCGTCGATCCTGTAACCACCCCACTACTCCACATCATAACCTTACCCTCGGCTTCTCTCTCAATAACTTTTACAACAATTTCTCTAAGCTCATCTAGATGCATATCGAGAGCGATATTTACAACACTCTTCTTATCCAGATCTATAGATAGAATGTTTCTCCAAACGTTTTTACTTAGTTCAGCACTAGTTATAGGTATAGCTCTGGGGTTATCTTCGAGGTATTTATAGGCTATAGCTTTAGCTGAAAACACGTCGCAACCTCTTCTAGCTATCATAGGTATAACGTTTCTATAAGGTCCGTAGACACCATCAACATGTACCATCCTCGTCTCAGTCCAGCATCTCTCTCCTTGCTTCGTCCTTCTACACTTCGTTATATAGACTAAAACCCTTCCACTGTAATCAGCTTCGGCAGAGATATCGATGAAGTAGAACGGTACGAGGGTAAGGGTCAGCTCAACGATGTTAGTATCCTTAAAAACTTCGCCTAGCTTTCTTCTAACCGCGAAATTCCTTATCTTCTCTTGTAGCTGTTTACCGTCGAGAGGCTTGACTACGAGAACATCTTCTTTAAGATCTTGTCTAACCCAGTTAAGGTACCCACAGTAAGAACAGACTGTAGCTATCGTCTCAGGAGTTATATCGAGAGGTGCACCACAATTAGAACACCTAACATTGTCAGCCATAGCTATACCTAGCCAAGCTTACTTCCGCAAACAGGACAGAAATTAGCTTCAACGGGTGCTACATGTCCATTCGGACACCACTTAATCTGTTTACCGCAGTAAGGACAGAACTTAGCTCCTGAAGGTATAGGTGCTTGCCCACAGTAAGGGCACCTAGCTACATAGCCTACAGGTGTAACACCTGCTGCAACCCCTGCTCCACCAACTTGCTGTGCTTGGGGTGGAGGTGGTTGTAGAGCCCATGGGATAGCGACTACACCTGCACCTATAGCAGCTCCACCAGCCTGAGTTTTCTCTATAGCTTCAGCGAATTTCCTAGCGGTCTCTTGTTGAACAAGATATGCAGGTGTTGTTCCCTGAAGTATCCAGAACATTCTCTCCCTATACTCAGGCGGAACATCAATCCCTTCGAACTGGACATCCTCAAGCATAAGCCCTATCTCTTCGAAAGCTTTCCTAAGAACCATAGAGGCTCTCTTACTAGCTTCAGCAGCTTTAGCATACAGATCCTTTATACTAGACTCGCTTATGAACGCCATAAGCTTCGTCATGAAGTAGCTCCTTATATAATCATCAAGCTCTTCTCTTGTAAATCTTTCATCAGGTCCTACAACTTTATTAACAAATAGAGCTGGATCTACAACTCTGTAGTAGTAAACACCGTGGAACGTAACAGGGATTAGTTCAACAGTTTGACTCCTACCACCGAACTTACCCTGAAGTCTGTTCATATTGACGAAGATGATGATAGCTCTGAAGATGCTCTCCCCATAGACACCTTCAACAAGACCTTGGAGAAACGGAACGTTCTGGGTATCAAGAACATGCCTCCCAGATCCTAGAACACCGTAGACCTTTCCATCCCTATAGAATACAGCTCTCTCCCACTCTTTAACAACAACAACAGAGCCCCACGGAATAACTTCTTCAGGGTATCTCCAAACAATATCGTTAGGTGTAGCATCTTTCCACTCAATAAATTTAGGCTGGAAACCACTAATCTTACTACCAGCTTTCCCAATACCCTTGCCTATCTTATTCAAGACCAAGATCTACACCAATCCACAGATTATCTATGTGTTAACCTAGTAATAAGCTTAGGGTAGCTATCCCAAACTCCATCCCTTCAAAACCTTCTCCCTCTCAACAAGCTTAACCTTCACATCATCTAAGAGTTTAACCAGATTCTGAACCTTATCCCTAACAGGGTTCTTCAACAAAGACTCCTTCTTAATATCGGAAACAAAATCCCTGATCTTCTCAACATTCTCAACAAGAGATGAATCTATATCCCTCATCTTAGCGAGATCTTCTTCACGAACTTTAACAATATTGAAATGCGGAGAATAACCATGTTCAGCCCACCTAATCTTATCAGCAACAGTTCTAAGATCTCTTAGAGTATTATCGAAAAGTTCAGCTGTTTTAAAATCGTATTCAGCTATATTGGCTATAGCATCCTCGAGATCTCTTACAGCCTCGGTCAACACCTTAACGAGGTACTCTCTAACAAGCTTATCATCTTCTCTAACATACTCTTTCTTCCTATACCCTCTAAAACCCGGTAAGATGTTGAGTAGTTTCTCAAAGATATACTCATGTCTAGACATACCCTTACCCAGCAATACCTCTGTAACAAGGTATAAAAATATAGAATACACTAGAGAAGAGATATGAAAAGAAATACCAAACCCAGCCCTATGAGGAAAACAGCTAAACCTAGAACCCACCCAAGTAGGGTAGCTAAAGCTATAGAAATAGATGTATCGATAAGAATTGAACCCCATATATAGAAATACCTCTTCTCCAAAACATCTTTCTCTACAAACCCTCTAACAAGAACAACAAAACCTATAACAACAAGATCTACAGCAATAATAGACGACAACCCTGCAACACCATAGTAAACAGCTACAATATCAAAACCTATCAAGATAAGGATAACGCTTATCAACACAATACCGAACTTCTCAACAAGCACAGATCCCCACCAACTACAACAAGCTAGAGATACTACACCAGCTTTTAAAACTAGTATACAGTATAGCAGTTGAAGAGATAGAATAAATATCTTCGTAACATCTACACACTTTAAACACATCACCATAACTCTTAAAAATTGATTGCAATTAACGTAAAACGTTGTTAAACTATAGAAAATACTCAGAAGCTGTAACGAGAACTCTACTTAGATAATTATAAAATATTAAAATAGGTGTTCACCAGGACATGGTTTTAACTACAGCTTTTTAAAAATCTTAGAACTCTATTGTATGACTTTAAGTGTTTATGTAAGGATTATGTAGAAAATATTTAAACTGCATTACAACCATGATAACCTATACAGTA
>JAJHRF010000049.1 GCA_020832925.1 Desulfurococcaceae archaeon
CCGAATGTTCCCCACCAACCCATTATCCAACCAATAACACCTATAGCGATAACCAATGTTATTGCTACAAGTATTACAACAGCTATGATTGGCTCAATACCTCTGTATAACCTTTTCATATTTATCCCTAAAGAGTATGTTTAGTGGAGGTATTTAAGTTTGTAGGTTAACAGGTGTTTTTACTTTTTGTAAAGGTTTATATATATGGTTAGTTTCTATATTTAGAGGTCTATGTTTTAATTATTTTCTCTAGTACCGGGTATACTGTTCCCGATTTTAGGTATAGTTTTACTGTATACATTGTTTCGTATGTATACTCTTTCGATAGTTTTATCGATATTTGTTCCCTATTCCCTGAAGCGATTTTTATCGGTGGATTTATGTTTATTGTTTCTATTCCGTGTATCTCTATTTTGTAGATCTCTGCTGTTCCTTCTCCATAGTTTTCTACTTCTAGTTTTAGGTACCACGAGTTATCTGTTTCGTTTCTATACATCTCTATACTTAGTATTTTTAATATTTCTGGTTTCCACATCATTGAGTGATACGTTGTTAATATCCATGATGTTGCTATAGCTGTCATTGTTATAGCTAGTGCTAGAAGTATTATTATTGCGAAGAATCTGTTCACGTTATACACCTATGTACGTGAATGTTACTATTAATGCTATTGTTGTTATTATTGTTAACATTGTTGCGTGTAGAAATCCTGCTGCTATTGTTGTTTGTGAAGCTTTTCCAGCTATTAATCCCATTATGTATGCATTGATTATGCATCCAATCGATAGTACTAATAGTAACGGTGTTGTTAGTGTTACAGGTATTCTTGCTATCGATAGTAGCATGTATAGAAGTATCATAGGTATAGAAGCTAATAATATTGCTCCGAAGTATGGTAAGAATACTTGTGTTCTCATTCTTCTCCTAGTTTCTTCCTCCATTTCACTTAAGACTTGTGTAAATCTAGCAAGAGAATCTATAACCTCTGGAGACCCACCTCCAACAAGTATCGAATCTGCTAAAAACTTGAAAGAAGCTATTACGAACCACTCTTTAACACCTTTAAGAGCTTTTCTAAGAGCTTCTTCAAGACTGAAACCTATCGATAATGCTGCTGCTATTCTTTCAATAATAGGAGTTAAATTTCCATAACTTCTAGATGATACCAGTATAATACATTTCTCAGGACTCAAACCTGTTTTTCTAATCTCGCTTATATCTCTAAGGAAATCTGCTGTTGCTTTAACTAAACCTTTATGAGTTTTAACAATAGATCTGTACTTTATGGTGAGAGGTATAGATATAGTTAGAGATGCTCCTGATGAAGCTAGGATCAAGGATTTAATTTCTGAAGGGCCTATAACACCTGTTAAGATATTCATACCTCCTGAAACTATGAGGATAATTATGAAGACTATGATCGATATTGGGATCCAGGTTAGAAGTGGTAGGTATACTTCTCTATAGCTTATAGGTGTTCTAGGCTGGTTTATGTGTATAGCCCACGCAATTGCGAAACCCATTAAAGGTAATATGAAGAAGTTGTAGAAAGCAGGTATCGTGATATCTATATTTATAGATGTGATACCTTCAGGACTTCTAACCGCTTGAGCTGCTGATATAGTTGCGTTTACTACGAAGAACACAAATAATGTTATCGATAGAACTACACCGAATATTATGTAGAGCTCTAGAAAAGATGCAAGTCTCCCTAATATACTCCTTATCTCATTCATTCTGGATTCGAAGAGTTCTCTTGTTCTTATCTCTAGGTAGTGTAGAACATCGCCACCGCTCCTCAGAGTAGTTGTATATCCAAGCATTATATCTCTAAACCTTGGGCTAGGGTGATCAGAAGCTACTTTCTCTAGAGCTGTTACAGGATCGTCACCGAACATCTTAATCCTCGTTATGATTCTCTGAGCTTCTCTTCTAATAGCTTTGAAAACCTTTAGCTGTGCAACTCTTTCAATAACTTTCTCAAGACTGTAACCACCTCTAATCATTGTAGCTACGTAAGCCATGAAGAACGGGAGCTCGTTGTCTGTTTCGCTCTTCCTCAAACTTATAACTATATAAGGGTATGCAAGCCTGATGATGAAAATCATTATAGGTGCTAAGATTACAATTAGAATCGTTATCAAGAGCTGGACAAGACTTAGCTTCAGAGTTAGTATCGTTGATACAAAGCCTACTATACAGAATAGAGAAACCATGAACAACATTGCAATAGTTTCTGCACCATATTTAACTGGGTGTATGCTTAGACCTGCTCTTCTGAAAAGTCTTTCAAATTCAAATGTTTTAGCAAGAGATTTACCAGGTTTCTCAAAGAATGTTAAAGCAAAAGCTGTGAAAACATCTCCCATAGTTACTCTAACACGTCTTGTAACAACTCTACCTACAGTTGCTGTACTTGGTCGTGGCTGTTTCTCTACTTTCTTTCTCCTCTTAAACAGTTTCACCCTATCCCAACCTCTTTCAGAACAGATTGAGGTTCTACATAGTATCTATAGACGTAGGTAGCAACAGATCTATAGTCACTTAAACCTTTCTTAGCTAACCACAGTAGTACTTGTTTCCTTTTCTCAACCTCTTCTATAAGCTCATCTTTTGAATACCCAGTAAGCTCGCTTATCTTATCTATAACAACGCTGTTGCTTAAATCAATAGCGAAAACATCTTCGACAGGATTCCACTTAGCTATCTCTATGTAGTTTTCGTAGTCTTTTACTTCCCAAATATTTGTAATTCTTCTAGCAGGTCTAGGTCTACCTTTCTCATCTCTTATCTGAACTCTCTTAATAACCATGGCTATGTTTATCAGCGGTATATATGAGGGGGGTATGTTCATAGGAGGCGATGTAAGTCTTTTAACAGCTGCGTCTATATTTTCCGCATGTAGAGTTGTCATACCGCTGTGTCCTGTTGCTATAGCTTGGAATAGAACGTATGCTTCCTCACCTCTAACCTCTCCAACCACTATCACGTCAGGTCTATACCTAAGCGATAGCTTGACCAAATGGAAGAGGGATACCTCACCAACACCACTACCGATATAAGATGGTCTCGATACTAGCTGAACCCAGTTCTCATGTGGAAGCCTTAGCTCTGGTGTATCCTCGATAGTAACGATCTTGTAGGTAGGTCTTAGAAGTGTTGCTAAAGCGTTTAAAGTACTTGTTTTTCCGGAACCTGTTACACCAAGTATAAGTGTAGTCATCTTGTAGTCCATAGCGAGCCAGAAGTAAGCAGCTATATCTGGCGAAATTGTTTTGAAGTTTATCATATCCACGATAGTTATAGGGGATTCACTGAACTTCCTAATAGTAAACGTTGAACCTGCTGTAGAAACTTCTTTTCTAAACGTTGCTGCGAGTCTATGCCCTCCAGGGAGTATTGCGTCAAGTATTGGGTATGCAACAGATATGTGTTTCCCAGCCATATGAGCTAGCTTTAAGACATATTCATCCAGTTCCTCCTCGGATAGGAACTCTATATTTGTTGGAAGAGATTCGTATTTTCTATGCCATACGTACACAGGTTTCCTAGGTCCATTACACGAGATATCCTCTATAAATCTATCTCTGAAAACAGGGTCTAGAAAGCCATACCCAATTATATCCCTCTCAATATAGTACATAATCTTAGACCAGGAAAGCCCTGGAGTTCTTGTAAGCCTTATCTGGAACTCCTTGATAATTCTGCTAGCAGTTCTCTTAATAATATTCGCGACATCTATATCAAGACTTGCGATAGGTTTTAACTCCCAAACTATATGATCTCTTATCTCCTTGTATATCTTCTCTTCCTCAGATGTTAGCGAAATCTCTTGAACTTCATATATAAGCTTACCCTCAGGATCTTCAACAATATTGATATACGCAAAAGGTTCGTATATAGGGTATGTCTCTACAACTCTGTAACCAGGTCTTAAACTATAGAGCTTATGTGTATAACGTGATCCCGAGAACGCTTGCTCTTCCTCTACTTTCTGAAGCTCTTCCCCCGACCTCTTCTCCTCAACAGACTCTCTACGTTTCTTCAGCAATTTGTTTAAAAAGCTGGATTTCTGAAAACCCTTGCTCACTACAATCACTCCCTTACTAACCACAAAAATATCTATTCTGAAACTTAAATAGTTTTCGAAATTCTGTGATTAAAAATACTGTCCTGAATATATTAAGTGAAACTTTATCAACATTATCAACATTTTATTAAAGTATGTAGTAAAGAATTTATATTCCTGAGGCTAGTTATAGTGTTTTATGTATAAAAACTTTGAGGTGCTATCCTTGGAAAATAGAGTTAGGGTTATATCTGTTGCATACATTATCTTTATTGCAATGTTTTTATCAATGATATTTTCTCCTATCGTGATTTCGCGTTTTGTAGGTCCTACTGATAGAGTTTACGGCTATTCTATCGATTTATCTAGACTAGATATTACACTTAAATTCGCTAAGATTATTGATAGAGATAGAGTTGTTGTAGTAGGGTCTATAGGGGGTACACATGGTGTTGCTGTTGTAAACGTTAGCAATCCCTATGAAGATCCTGTAGTAGAGGATATCTATCCATTAACTGGTATACCTACGTGTATAGCTACCGACGGTTTTCCGTTGACAAGGGTTGCTGTAGGTAGTGATAAGGGAGAGATACTTGTTCTGAAGATTGATAGAGGTAGGATAACTAAGCATATCTACGTAGTTCTCGGAGCAGATTTTTATGTAGAGAAAATATATTTAGCTAGGGATGCTTACGGAAACGTGAAGATACTAACCTTTGTGAGAAAAGGTGGAGGACAAGGTTATCTTTGCATGAACTGTTACATCTACATACTCGATGAAGATGTTCAGGGTATTCTGAGGATAGGTCCTAGAGTTGGGAATGCGACGTGGTGGGGTAGGGTTTTCGAAAATATGCATGTACAAGATGTGGTACCTCTAGTTGTATATGATAGAAATGGCTACTATTACGATGCTTCAAATGTTTTGATACCCTATATTCCGCAAGTACTTAAGCTTGTTCTTAACGTAACTTATATCAATGCTACTACAGGTGAAGCAAAACCTTTGCCTGGAGCTCTTGTTGAGGTTACTTTAATGCCTAAAGGTTCTCCTACAGAGATCATTGTATACGGTGTTAATGCTGATTCTAGAGGTGTTGCAAGAATACCTGTACCTATAGATAGACAGAGGACTTTGGTAATAAACATAACTGTGAGAGCTTTAAACGGGTTACCTGTTTGGATGTATAGTGTAGAGCTAGATCCTAAACGAGTTGAGCAAATTCTGCAAGTATCTGACGAAATACCATTGCCAACAGCTTTACTATCCACAGATGCTGTTGATAGAAGACCGGCTGAGAAAGTCTATGGAATACCTCCGTTCTTATACATGAAGCTAGATCTATACGATTTCTCTACAGCTCCACAATTCTACAGACTTAAAGGATCTGCTACATTTACTCTCCTACCATCTGTTAGAGATATCAAGTTTATTAAAGGTGTGGCAGAACCTAGAGCTAAACTACTATACATAGATCCTGCAAAAGGTTTTATAGGATTGTTTGTTGTAGCAGTAGGTGCAGGTATCTCGAGGACGACTTTTATTGAAGACTATGTTGGTGAAGGTGTATCTCTTGTTGATAGCGCTACGTATAACGATGGTAGCTATGTTTTAGCTGGTCTAAACGATGGGAGGATCAGGGTCTATGTAGCTGAAGGGCAGTCGTATAGGCTTAGGTATATATACCCACTAGGATCGAGTATCATCAATACCGTCTCCATACCTACTCTAGAAGGCTATGTATATGTAGCTGTAGCATCCAGTGGTATCCAGGTGTTCAGAGTTGATCCGTATCCACTACCAGTCTATAGAGCATTAACACAACTATACGCATCTACTTATAACTATATCTACGGTGATGCTCTTTCAGATCTATCGTCAATGATATTAGTAAGCACTAAAAACATGATCTTAGTTAGGAATAGCGATATAGCTGTAAACAGAAGACTTATAGTTCCTCTAGATACAGTTCTCGCCAAAGACATTACTCTAAACATAAATATGCCTGGTAATGAAGATATTAATGGAACTGAGATTGTGTTTAGATACCCTAATGGAGCGGTTACCTATGTACTTAGTAAGTCGTCTAGAGTTGTTCTAAGAAACATCGTTCCCGATCTTGTTTATTCAGTAGATGTTAAACCTGCAAAACCCTACATATACCCGATAACCGTAACGTTTAGATTAACTAATCAGACACTACAGATACTAGGAGTTTCAAGAAGTTCTACATCAATAGCTACAGGAAACTACAGTATCTCTGTAAATCTTGAATACAAAGAGTATACCGTTAGAATATCTATAGCAGATGAAATCACAGGCTCAAAACTTGTTGCACCTATAGATATATACATCGATGGTAAGGTAGTAGCGTCAGCAACTACAGCCACACATTTCAATGTCACTCTTATCTACGGTGAACACAATATAACGGTAACCCCTTCGAAAGGGTACGAAGATGCTTATCAAACAGTTAAGAGGTCTATACATATTAGTAATAACGTAGATATAGCTATAACGCTTGAGAGGAAGAGATACAGCGTAAAGATTAAGGTTTTGGATGATTTGACCAAGAGTGCTCCGATAGCTTTAGTAAGAGTTGAGTTTGCCGATACCTACTTCCTAGCTGATCCATCTAGATACGAATTCAATTTAACCCTCCCTTACGGAGTACATAGCGTTAGGTTAAGACCTGCCGAACTATTTGAAAACGTTTACATACCGAAAGAGTACACCTTATCTATACCTCAGCAATTAACATATGTGCTAACTTTATCGAGGAATAAGTTTGGAGTAAACTTGATACTCAAAGACTTGTACTCGATAAATCTAGTAGCTCCTGTGGATATATATGTCAACGGAACTCTATACATCGTCAATACGACCAAGCCTAGTGTAAGCCTTGAGATACCCTACGGTGTATGGAGTATAAGGGTATCACCTAATAAAGGATTCGAAAATGTGTACATAGATCATGAAGTGCTTCTAAACGTAAACTCGAGTATGAGCTATGAAGTGGCTATACCTAGAGCTCTGTACACAGTATCTATAAACGTTGTTGATATCTATGGGAAACTTATCTCGCCTATAACGATAAGTATAGATGGTCCTGTGAAGATTGAGCAGAAAATTGAGCCTCCAGGTAAGATGTACTACTTCACACTACCTTACGGACTCTACAACATCGTTATAACACCTTTCAACAAATCTATATATGTACCGTACAATACCTCGATAATTATCGACTCACCGAAGAGTATAACATTACCTATTCAGAGAGTTAAGTATAGACTAGGGCTATCTATATATGATAGGTATATCCTTATAGGGAGGTTTGAGCTCCGTATAAACGGTACAAAGGTTGCAGACAATGTAGGTGCATGGGCTCAGGTTGAGCTACCATACGGTGTTTATGTTGTTCAACTTGTACCTCTTCCACAATTTGAAGTCGTATACCAACCATCTAGACCTCTAACTGTTGTACTAACATCTAATACAAACATATCTATTGCCGTAGATAGGAAGCTGTATACATTTAGGTTAACCGTTATGGAAGGTACAACACCTGTAGGCAATGCTATGGTCGATATCGTTGCTGAAGGAACGAATATCTTCATAACATCTTTACCAACAGATCCTACACTTGGTTACGTAGAGACTAGGCTTCCATACGGATTGTATAGAGTTATTGTGAGACATCCACAGTATAAAGATAAAGAAGCGATTATAGATATCACTAAGGATACAACTTATGTATTACAGGTAGAACCTACAATACCGACACTTATCATGCGCTTCATGCCTATTATAGGTACTTTGATAGGTGTTGGTGCAGCTGTTTACGTTATTATGAAGGTTAGGGCTATCCTAGCTAAGAGAATTCTAGAAGAAGAGATTTTCTAAACATAGAGAAAAATCATATAACCTTATGTTAACTTAATTTTAGCAGAACTGTTCTCGGTACATCATCTACATAAACGACTACTATTTTTAAACCTATATCTAAACCTCCGAGGATCTCAAGTTCTTTTCTAACAGCTGTTAACAGCGTTATCTTGTTATTGAGGGCTTCAACAGCTGATTCTAGAGAGGCTAATTCTTGGGATGGAGATGGGTTTACCAATATCCTAACATTCCTAAGAGCTACCTCGTTTGATGCTGATGCTGTTTCAGGTAACCCTAGTTTAGTCAAGATGCTCTTCAACTTCTTCTCCTGCTCACTTCTAATCCTTAACTCCTCTAACCTCCTAAGCATCTCCCCAAGCCTTCTCCTATACTCAGTAATTAAATCATCTA
>JAJHRF010000015.1 GCA_020832925.1 Desulfurococcaceae archaeon
TATCATACTTCTCCTGAACTCTCTTCCTACGGTAATAGTAGCCTAAGACTATGTCTCTAAAGCCTGTCTCAAAGAGGTATACCTTGTCATCAACTAACACGGCTACATGGTTCTCATTGACATCAACAGCTACGAAACCGCTAGGTCTATATACTTCAACACTCTTCTTAAAAGTCAGGTAAACGATTAGTTGTCTACTCCTCTTATCGAGCTTCACCTTAGTTTCTGAAGATAACCTCCAGCCACTACCCACATACTTCCAGAACTGTTTATGAGGCTCTAGCTCAACAGCGATCCACCCCCTATGCGTAGCTATCTCAATGTTTGTCAAACTCCTCATCTTCCACAGATGATCATCAAGCCATATAGAGACCTTGTTAACCTCTGGGTAACCCCTCTTTGCTAAACCTCTCTTCTTCAACCTCGAGAAGCTCTTAACTCTAGTAGACACATCTTGGCATGCGGTGTATACGTAGTGTGATGGTAGCTGTGGATACAGAGACCTCAACTCCCTATACTTCAATGCTTTGAGCCTTGTGAAGCTGGTGATCCCGTTCTTCACAGCATATAGAACTAGTTGTTCAACCATATTCCTATACATACCCTCGAGCTCTACAAAGACTCTGAATAACTTCCTAGGTAGAGGAGTAGACTTAACAACAACTGTTCTAATGAGTTCACTCACTTTTCTCAACCTCTTCTAGCAACTTTTTGAATCCCTCAACCAACCTCTTCTTCTTGTGGCTCCTCATCCCGTAGAGCTTCTCAGCAAAGGAAGTTATAATCTCTATTAAGTCCTCTACAAGCTCCTGATAGACATCTTTAGGTTCCTCTCTGAATACAACCTCGATTCTAACACCATACTGGTTAAAGAAGTACTCTAGGTACTCAAAGCCGAATCTCGTCAATCTATCCCTATATGTTATTACAACTATGTCTACCTGCCTATTGACAACGTAGTTGAAGAGCTTCAACAACCCCTTTCTATCAGTCTTCAAACCACTAGCTACATCGCTCAAGACATCGACAACTCTATATCCTTTAGAAGAGCAGTACTGTGTCAAGTACTGCACCTGTCTCTCCAAATCGCTCTTCTGATCAAATGAGCTTACACGTGCATAGATAACTACCCTAACCTCCTTGCTCATTGGTAGTCCTTCAGCAATTCTCCTAACCTCACTCTCAGGAACTCTATATTTACCACCAGCAGTTCTAACAACCCTAATCCTGCCCTCTCTAACCCACCTAGATAGAGTAGAATAGCTAATACCAAGCCTCTGGCAAACCTCCCCAGGCCTCAACAACCTCTCCGAAGACTCTGGAATAATTGACACCAACAATAATAGACAGAATCAAAACTTATAAACCTAACCCCTAGTCATCAACCACGAAACAGCCCTCTCATAGTTGGTCCGGGGACCATGACTCTCCTCATAACATCGTCTAAAGTTTACGGCATTCTAAACACATTGATAGCTTCCTACATAGCTTTTATCGCTACATATATCATACTACGTATATCTATGAAAATTGTGAGAATGCTAGGTCTGACGTTTATCCATGGGTTAGGTAGGTTTATGTCTATAATAATAGCAGCGTTTGCTGTAGATATGTTTATCGCTGGTATAAGAGAGGTTATACAACTACTATAAAAAAGCTCTATCCAAGAATGTTACTCTATGCGTATAGCTGTTTATTTACTACAGGTACCAGAGCTGCTATAACAGAGTAGTATACAAGTTCTTCTCTTACCACAGCTTCTTTCGTTAGAAGACTTATAAAACCTCCTTTCTCGCCTATACCCCTAGTCCCATAGTGGAAATCTACAACCTCCTCAAGCTCTCTAAATTCGCCAGAAAGTATTTTCTCCACAAATTTTCTAGGAACTTCAAAAGCAGGTGAAAACCCGTAGTACTCATGATTATCCTTATCTACTACACACGCTATATGTACATCGAAATAGCCTAGATCTTTAATCTCTAATAACCCTGCCTCAACCCCTACATAGAAATCGCAGTTAGGGTTTACCTCCATAACCTTCCTCGCTCTATACCTAGCTGAATTAACTATAGATTCTAAACCTATCGGTTGATTTAGCAACCCTGTGATTGGGTATCCTTCGACAACAACTTCTCCTAACAAAACCTTGAACGCTTTTTCAACACCACGAATTTTAGATAGGTTCTTACTACCAACACAAACCTTTATCAACGATCACCACCGTAGTTAAGATTGCCGCCTATAGATAGACTTGCTGAAAATTAAAACTATGCTTAACACTATTGAGCCTATACTCAATATCACCGCTATCCACACTATAGATATTACCCCCGCTACGTGCTGTTCAAGACTTTCCAGGCTTTGTTCAAGAAATTCTATCCTATCTTTAACATCCTTAGAAAGATGGGATACGTCTCCACTCAATTCTCTTAAATTATTTGTTAAGTTTGTAATGTTGTTCTTCAACATACTAACCTCTTCTCTAAGATCTTTAAGTGCTTCAACATATCCTTCAACTGTTTCATTTAACCGGTAAATCTTAGCCATAGCCAGTTTACTTGGATCTTCTCTAAGAACTCTTATAGTTACCAAATATGGAATGGCGATATCTTTAAACATTATCGTTATATTTAACCTTACGTAAACCTCATCTATACTCAAAGATCCTATACCTATCCACACTCTGTAAAGATTATCCTTAATTTTGGATATGTTCAGGATATCTATGGCTATGATCTTCAAGGACTCCTTATCTACATCTATTCTACCTATAGACCCGTTATACACATAGATATCGAGGAAATCTACTGTATTAGCTACGTAGTAATCTTTAGATCTTATGTATAGAGGCAATAGATAGGTGTAAGTGTAGGTATAGGTATAAGTATTGTTCAGAACTGTAATGAATGTCTGGTTCTTCGTTATAATGTAGGTATTATTAATGATTATAGGTTTGATCATCTGGGTAGGCTGGATATATACTTGTGTTTGTAAAACTACGCTTGGTCTTGAGAAATCTATAGCTGTTACCAGGTAATACCCTTCTTCAACTACTGGTATTATAAATGAGGCGTTAAATGAACCTCTAAGATTTGATATATAGAGCTTTACAAGGTTAGTCTCGAAGTATATCCCTATAGTATCCCCTATACCTACGCCAGAAACAATAACTCTACATAGCTTCCCCCAGTAACATATCTTTTCAGAGAATATGCCTGGGATTACCTGAACTAATGATTTACCGTAGATAAGACCATCTCTACTAATAACTACCACAGTATTTCCTCCGCCGTGGCTTAAAGGTAGAGGTACCACTACATATCTAGATCTTAAAGTTCCACTAAATACTCTTGAACCTGATATATATACATCGATATCTATACCAAGTCTTACTCCAGGTATATCTATAGTTAGATTGCTTAAAGGCTTCGAAGTAGAGGGGTATATATTCAAGTCGATAACCCTTACATTCATCTCTTTAGCTTTAGCTATAGCAATGTAAGCATCTACAAGTCCGTAGCCAGCACCAGGATCTTTCAATGGGGTAGCCGTCGATGTTATTATATCGTAAACTTTCTCAACAAGACTAGACCCTGAGAAACCTTTATTTTTAAGCTTAGCGCTTACGATAGCTGCTACACCTGCAACTATAGGTGTGGAAGCGCTTGTACCACTAGCAATAGCGAGAAGCTCTCCTGGGAAAGCTCCTGGAACATCAACTCCTGGTGCAACAACATCAGGTTTCGTATACCGTGAAGGATACCGACCTTTAAATGGCCATCCACTTGGAGGGTCAGGCCATTCAACTTCTTCATAGCTACTGAAAAGCGCTACATTGTTATTGTAATCTACTGCTCCTACTCCTATAACACCCCATATATTCCCAGGATTAGCAGTAATATAAGGACCGCTATTACCTATAGCAGCTACTGCAACAATTCCATTCTCTATGAGTTTCTTTATCGCTGGTAGGAAAACATTAGAGTAGTTACCTATAGCACCGAAACTCATAGAGACAACGTTTGGTTTTATGCTGAGCTTCGTATTGGTACATGGATCGTATGGTTGTAGAACCCATTCAAGACCTGCTAAAACTTGTGCAGCTGTACCTCTTCCATAATGTAGAACTAGCGCCACCATGATTTTAGCTTGTGGCGCAACTCCAAATATGTAATTCCTTCCATCTCCACCTACAGCTATACTTGCTACCCATGTCCCGTGTCCATGTGTATCATGAGGTTTTGAACATAGTGGTCTACCTTTAGCATCGAACTCTATCCACGCTACAAGTTTATTTACTAGAAGTGGGTGTGTAGGGTCTATACCTGTATCCAGTATAGCTATAACAGCATCAGAACCATCTTCCCCTAGGTAGTTGAAGACTATATCTGCTGAAACTCTTGATATAGCCCAAGACCATAGCGAAGGAGCCGCTGTTCCTATATTTTGTTGAAGAGTTGAAGGATTGAAAGGTTTTATCTCTTTGAATATAGTGTCAATTTTTACGTCGAAATTCTTAACAACGTTTAACCCTGAATACCTTAGATTTTCTATGACGTTAGAAGGGCATAACATCAGTGAGGTATTGAATAACTTGAAATCTCTCTCAATAACACATCCATACCTCATTGCAACCTCTAGATCGCTTACCTTATCGTAATGAACTAAAACTTCGTCTACATGATTAATTAACAATGTTTGAGTTTCGATAAGAGCTTCTGAAGGTAATACTATCACGATTATCATCATGATGACGAAAAGCTTAAGTAGATTGATCTTCATAAATTTCCACCAAAGACTTAGAGTTGTTTAAGGGATACATAAACTTTCGCTAAGCATAATACATGTGGATACCCATGGTGTTTAGCGATGAAGATAACGAAGTTGTTGCTCGATATAGATGGGACAATAGTTTTACTACCTGTGGACTGGTCTAAGGTATTAGCTAGGATAAGATCTGAAGGAATTGAAGTGACTACGTTTCTAGGTTTTGTTGCTAGATATCATGGAACAGATGTTTTCTGGCGTATTCATAGATATCTCGAGTTTCTAGAACTTGAAGCTGTTGACAAGCTTACCATTTTAGACAACGCCGATGATCTCTTGAAGAGAGTATGTAAAGAAATCGATATAGGTTTTATAACTATGCAAAGTAGGACTGCCGCTGAGAAAATTATTAGCAAGCTAGGTATTGATAAATGTGATAACTTCTTAGGTATCCTATCTACGAGAGAAGACTCCTCGACAAGAATCGAACAAGTTGCGAAAGCTGTGAAAGCAATGAATGTTCTTCCTGGTGAAGTACTTTTTATAGGCGATAAAGTTTTAGACGCTATAGCGGCTATAGTAAACGGTGTAAAAGCTATAGTTGTGTTGAGGAACCTAGTATCTAACCGTATAAGTGATACAGATTACATAGACGAAGATTTAGAGGTGGTAGGGGTTAGGATTGCTAGAGATCTGATGGAGGCTCTCAGGATAGCCAGAGATCTCTACGGTCTATACATAGATTGAATCTATCTACGGTGGTGATCACGACTATTACCAAGGTCTACATCGTAGACCCTCTGAATCCACGTGAAGATGTTATAGAGAGTTGTTGTGAAGATGTGAAGAAGAGAGGAGCTATAGTTGTTTTCCCTACAGAGACTGTCTACGGTTTAGGAGCCTATGTATTCAACGCTAACGCTGTAAGAAAAATCTTTATAGCTAAAGGTAGACCCCCGGATAACCCTCTAATAATCCATGTTACAGGTATAGACCAGGTTTACGAAGTAGCCGAGGATATACCTGATATAGTTTTAAAGATAGCTAGAATTGCGTGGCCAGGGCCTTTAACAGTTATTCTGAAGAAACGTAGAGAAGTTCCGCCAGAAGTTTCTGGAGGGTTACCGACAGTAGCTGTCAGAGTTCCCGCACACCCTGTAGCATTGAAATTGATAGAATGTGTAGGCCCTATAGCGGCTCCTAGCGCTAATATATCGGGTAGACCTAGCCCTACAGAACCTCACCATGTTTATGTAGATATGTTCGGTAGAGCTGATATAATTCTAGATGCTGGAGAAACATTCTTCGGTATCGAATCCACTATCGTGGATCTAACATCGGATCCTCCAAAGCTATTGAGACCTGGGGCTTTTCCTTACGAGAAGCTGGTGGAGATCGTAGGGAGGAAAATCGTTGTACCAGACGTAGCTAAGGGTTTGAAGGAATCTTCTATAGCTTTAGCACCCGGTATGAAGTATAAACACTATGCTCCTAGAACACCTCTTCTAGTAGTAGAAGCTGAAGACTATAGCGATATCGATGGATACGCTAAGAAAGTTCTTGAAGTAGCTGAGGAGAGGTGTAGAGATAGGAAATGTGTATTGTTAGCTTCTAAAGAAACTGAGTGGATATATAGAGAGAAAGGGTTTACAACTCTTATAATAGGTTCTAGATATAACATTTACGAGATAGCGAAAAACCTTTTCTCCGTGTTAAGGGATCTCGATAGATTAGGTGTAGACCTGGGCATAGTCGAAGGTTTTCCAGAGATAGGTCTAGGACTAGCTGTAATGAATAGGCTTAGGAAAGCCTCTGGCTATAACATTGTTAGAGTTTCTACATGTTAACCGAGGAACCCTCTTATCCTCCCTAACGCGATTATGTGAGGCTCTACAGAGTTAAGCTCTATAAGAGCTCTGTAGATCTCGGAGGGCTCAGGTTTTATACCGAATATATCTAGAACTTCATCGATCTTCTTAACCAGGTATTCATCTAACCTCTTCAGAGCTACACTTCTTACGTAGAACTTCGAATCGTATAGCCATTCCTTCTCTAGATAGGGTAGTACTTCTAGTAGGTCATCTAGTTTACCATTTTTATATAGATCTACTATGAAATCTGCATCGAGATACGTTGGGGGAACACCTACGGAATACCATGTAGCGGTATAGACTATCGCTCTAGGAACAGATAGCTTCGCATCTTGAGCTGGTAGAATTCTACCATATTCTCTCCAAGAAACTCTATCTCTCGTACTTGGCACAACCTCTGCTATTCTCTGGATAACGTTGATATATCTAGAGGCTAGTGCTCTATACTTTTCAGTAGCTTTCTCAACGATTTCAATAACACCGCTATCAACGCTATTCGGTTTAAGATCTACGTTCTCTAAGATAGTGTCTCTGACCATTATATAGTCTTTGAACGGCATATCATATCTAATCGCGGATTGAATCGTAGCTGTACTAAATCCTCGATATCTTTGAGCTTCATATAGAACTAGCTCTGGATTGTTTATAGCTCCTCTGAAAGGAGGTACACCCATACCTATTATAGGTTTTATCTCCATTCTTAGCTCTCTAGATAATCTGTGAAGCTCGTTCAATGCATATATAATCGAGAGAGATGACGCTATATGCCCTGATTTAACAGCTGCATCACTTTTACCTAAGAAAACCCTCAGAACCTCAATCTCTATCCCGAAGTCTTTAAGTACTGAGAGCAATGTCTTTACATGGGATCTCACGTATATATGGCCATGAACATCCTCTATCAACGGTATAAGCTGTACAGGTTCTAAGTTTATACCTAGCTCCTCTCTAAATATGTTTAACTTCCTCAATATCAACCTCTGAACAAATCTAACAGTATTTAGATCCTCAACCATAGGCAGTATCAACCATCTGACTGCCTGAACTTTGGCTAATCTAGCTGAGTAGTAGTTAGCTATGAACCCTGCCTCTATGGAAAGGTCAACTCTATCAAAATCTTCTAGCGATGGGTTAGGTATACGTGGCGTTACAAAGACTTTCTCCCCTATAGGTATTCCAAAGTTTAACGCTTTCACAACTATATCTTTCGGCTGAGCATATGGTGTCAACTTACCTTCATAATCACTCATAACCTCGTCACATCCATACATAGTGTACGCCTGAATAGCTTCATCAACTTCTTGCTGAGCTGTTACTCTCTCTGTAGCATCAGGATGTTGTGTACACATAAGCTTCGGTATCAACATAATTCTCAACCTGTGTACCCTCTACACGGAATGTATGGAATCTGTTTAAAACTTTTACGAATATTTTAAGCAGGTATTGCTCTGAATACCGTATCTGGATCTTTTAATGCATGACCTGTTGCCACCAGGATCACCAGGTCATCTCTACTTATCTTCCCCTCATTTACACATTTAATCAGTGCTGCTAACGTTGTTGCACTAGCAGGTTCAACACCTATACCTTCGTATTTCGCTAATATCTTCATAGCGTTCAGTATATCTTCATCACTTACTGTTACGAAGAAACCGTTAGACTCTTTAACAGCCCTCATCGCTTTGAACCAGTTAATGGGTCTACCTATCCTTATAGCTGAAGCTATTGTTGTAGGTTTATCAATAAATAGTGGTTCAGTTAAACCTCTAAACCACGCTGTAGCTATAGGTGCTGCACCCTCAGCCTGCACCCCTACCAACCTAGGTAGATCGTTTATTAAACCAAGTTCGTATAACTCTTTGAATCCTTTCCATATAGCCGATATATTCCCTGCATTACCCACAGGAACTATAACGAAGTCCGGGGTAGTACCCAGCTCATCTACAATCTCGTAGGAGATCGTTTTCTGACCTTCTAATCTCCACGGATTGAAAGAGTTCAGCGGATAGTATCCACTAAGTTCTTCGTTTAAAACTTTATCTAGAACTTCTTCTAAAGCACTATCAAACGAACCTTCAACTTCTTTTATTTCTGCACCGTGAAGAAGTGCTTGAGCTAGCTTACCTCTAGCTACGCCACCTTGAGGAAGAACAACGAGACATCTTAAACCTGCTCTAGCGGCATAAGCTGCTGTAGATGCTGCGGTATTCCCGGTGCTAGCCACTACAACCCCTTCAACCCCTAGATACTTAGCTATTGTGACGCCTACAGTCATACCACGATCTTTAAAACTACCAGTAGGATTAGCACCCTCGAACTTTACGTAGACATTCCTTGAATCGACAATCCCTCTCTCGTAAACATTCCTCAACTTGATAAGAGGGGTACCCCCTTCGCCTAGGGTTACAGGTTCAACCTCATCTCTTATAGGTAGAAGTTCTCTATACCTCCAAACCCCAAACCGCCTCTCTCTCGCTTTATTCCACCGGAATTCCTCTACATTAATAATAACATCGATCAGCGATCCGCATTTAGGGCATAGGAATAGTCTTGGCTTTGGTGTATAGATTTGGCCGCATTTCACGCATTTTAAGATAACATTTGGTTTAACTATTTTATACATCGAGTAGAGCTCAACTATGTTTCCACGGAAACCACCGTACAATCGTTATCCTTCTTTGCAGAGGTTAATAAACTATAAATATACATGAACTATAGAAAACTCTTTATACCTATACCCTATGCTTTCCTTAGCAACTCTAACTCTTCTGCAACAGCTTTAGCTACATCCATAGTCTTATAGTTACCACCTAGATCTGGTGTCCAGATACGCTTCTCATCTACAACATTTTGTATAGCTTTTTCGAGCAATTTAGACTCTTTTACTGCCTTACTATCCCCGTACCTCTGCCCAAAGTATTCAAGCATTAGTTTCAGAGATACGAAAGATCCTACAGGGTTCGCTATACCTTTACCAGCGATATCTAGTGCTACACCGTGTATAGGCTCGAAAACCCCTATACTATCACCAACTAACGCTGATCCACATAAACCTAGGCTACCCATAAGACCTCCTACGAGATCCGATAGTATATCTCCATAAAGATTAGGTGTTACTAGTATTTGGAATTTCTCAGGGTTTTTCACGAGAAGGTACGCAGCTGTATCCACTATAACTTCTTCAGCTACGATGTTGGGAAACTCTTTCGCAACTTTGAAAAACACGTTCCTGAAAAGACCATCGCTTATCTTAAGGATATTAGCTTTGTGAATAACTACCACCTTGTTGAAACCCATGGTTTTAGCATAGTCAAACGCTAGTCTAGATATCCTTTCAGCACCTTTTACACTTATCAATCTCAAGGATATCGCTATATCGTTGAACATACCCTCTATACCTACATATTCTCCCTCTGTGTTCTCCCTGAATATAACTAAGTTGAATTGCTTCTGTGATAAACTTTTAAAACTCTTGAAAGGTCTTATGTTTGCGTATAGATCTAGCTCTTTCCTAATCATTACGTTTACGCTACGGAAGTTCAGATCATGAGGAGGTGTATATAGAGGTCCCTTGAGAATGGCATCGAGTTTCCTTACTTCCTCGAAGAATCTATCCTCTATCGCTTTCCCCGTCTTCTTATAGTATTCGTAACCTGCTTGAAGTTCTACCAACTCTATATCTAGATCTATGTACTGTACTACGTAGAGCGTTGCCTCTATGATCTCAGGCCCTATTCCATCCCCCTTTATCACACCTACTCTGTACTTCTTACCCACGGCGGTACACCGTATTTCTTGATATACTCAACTATTCCTCCAGATTCGAGTATCATCATCAACTCTTTGGGGAATGGTTTGAATTTCTCTTCAATACCTTTTGTCACATTCCTAACGACTGCGTTCGCCAAGTCTATCTCTATTATGTCTTCTGTCTCGGATACCTCAGGTATTGTCTGAGCTACGATTACGGGTAGACCGATGTTTATAGCGTTTCTATAGAATATATGGGCGAAACTCTTAGCAATTACTGCAGAGATCCCTAGTAGTTTTAGAAGTCTTGGAGCATGCTCTCTACTAGATCCTTTACCGAAATTCTTTCCACCCACTATTACATCGCCTTTAGCTACCTTCTTGTAGAACTCGGGTATAACTTCTTCAAGTACATGGGGTAGCATAGCTTCTAGATTATCTATAGCACTGAACTTGTACTTCCCCGATATGATATGGTCTGTACTTATGTTATCACCAAGTTTCCAACATCTCCCCCTAATCACCTGGACCACCTCATAAATATCTACGGGGATCAGCTATCCTACCTTCTACAGCCGATGCCGCTGCTACAGCAGGTGATGATAAGTACACCTTGCTATTCTTGTGACCCATACGCCCTGGGAAGTTCCTATTAGAAGTCGATACAGCTACCTCACCCTCTGCGAGCAAGCCCATGTGAGCACCAACACAAGGTCCGCACGTTGGTGGAGCTACTATACACCCAGCTTCTAACAGTATATCTACGTAACCTTTCCTCAGAGCCTCTACATATACCCTTCTCGATGCTGGTGCAACAATACATCTAACTCTCGGATGCACCTTCCTATTCCTGAGAATCTTTGCCGCTAATTCGATATCTTCTAATCTCCCGTTAGTACACGAACCTATGAAAACCTGGTCAACCTCAACTTTCTCAACTTCTTCAACACCAACCACGTTATCTACATCAGGAGGTGCCGCTACTACAGGCCCCATTTTATCTACCTCGAAAACTATTTCTTCTACGAACTCTGATTTCTTGTAGTCATAGTCTACGTATCTGTAAGGTGTAACACCTTTGCCCTCTAACCACTTCAAGGTTATTTCATCTAAAGGAATTACAGCGGATTCAGCACCCATCTCTGTACACATATTTGTTAATGTAAGTCTTGAATCAACTGAAAGGTGTTTAAGAGTATCGCCATTGAATTCTACGGCTTTCCCTAGCATACCGTCTGTACCAAGCTCCCCTATAATGTTCAGTATAATGTCTTTCGATGTAACTCCCCTAGGTGGGATCCCCGATATCACTATGTTCACAGTAGGTGGTACTCTTACCCACTGCTTCCCATAGGCTATAGCTATAGCTGCATCAGTACTCCCAACACCTAATGAATACAAAGCTAGAGCTCCTATCGTAGGTGTATGGCTATCAGCCCCCATAACAACCATACCCGGTCTAACAATCCCCTCTTCAACAACTACTTGATGACAGATCCCATACCCTACATCGAATAAACGTATTGCATACTTACTAGCGAACCTCCTCATCTCCCTATGGACGTGTGCTGCTGATACATGGGGAGCAGGCGCTGAATGGTCTATAAAGAAATATGTTTTATCTGCTGCGTAAAGCTTCTTCACACCCAATTCTTTCTCTAGTACCTCGATAACCAAGGGTGCTGTCCCATCGTGTGCGTATACTGTGTCTACATCTATGATAACTATGTCTCCTGGGGAAACCTCTTTCCCGATAACTCTAGATAACAAGGTATCGATTAACCCCATAGCTACTGAACCTCTCTACACTTGCTACTATTTATCGATTGAATACCTTACTTCTTAAAAAGTTCTGGCATATGTTTTTTAACGAAGTTCGCTATCTCTTCATCTGTTAGAGGTTCGACTCTGTTGGTTTTGTTGAAGTAGTCAACTATATCATTGTAGATCGCTATAACCCTGGGATCGTCTTTACTTATCCCGTTGTATCCTAGGTAATTCCTTACCCATAAAACAATAGCTGCTCTCCCCGAGTAAGGTGTTATAGCTACAGAATATGGTTTTCCTAGAACTTTCATAGGGTCGAAAGGTAGGTAAACCTCAGGATTCTTCATAAGACCGTCAACATGTATACCTGCTTTAGTTCTAAAAGCATTTCTACCTACTATAGGGTAGTGATCTACTGTTCTGTACCCCATCTTCTCGAATAGGTCTAGTATCCTAGGCAAAGCCTTTAAATTCACATCGTTCGAACTTTTTATACCTGCATAGTGCACAGCCATGACCTCCAATGGGCAGTTCCCAGCCCTCTCCCCTATGCCTAGCAACGTACAGTTAGCCCCACCAGCTCCATAGAGCCACGCAGCTAGTTGATTCGCTACCGCTAGCCCTAGATCATTATGTGCATGGAACTCTATGTTCTCTGGATCTACCCCAGCATCTCTAATAGCCTTAACTATCCTCGGAATACTTCTAGGGAGTGGAACCTCGTAGAATGGTAGACCTACGCCAAGGGTATCTGGAAGCTTTATCTTTACAGTTACTCCATACTTCTCGCTTAAGTTTAAGAGCTTCTTTACGAAAGGTATAACAACACCTTCTATATCTGCCCTAGTAATATCTTCAAGCGAAACCCTGGGCGCTATGCCATGGCTAAGAGCTTTCTCTACAACATCTAAGTACTTGTTCAAAACAACATCTCTAGGTGCATTGAATTTATACTTTATATGGTAGTCAGATATAGATGCTAGAATAACAGCCTCCTCTAGACGAGAATCTATCACTAGCTGTAGATCTGATAATGTTGCCCTGATCCAGCCTATAACCTTGGGGTACTCGTATCCGTAGCTTAGCAATCTCTTAACAACTTCTCTATCCTTCTCTGTGTAGACAAAAACCTCTGTACTCCTAACAGCTCTCCCGATATCTACAAGAAGTTCGTATATACGTTCACATTCCTCAACAGTAAAAGGTCTCCAACCTTGCTGCCCATCTCTAAGTGTTGTATCTGTAAGATATATCTTCCTCAGATTCTCTTCAAAAAATCTATCCGGTACTACAGCTACACGAGGAACATCTATAAAGGGGTACACATCTCTATAAAATAAACCTCCCAAATCGTTGCTCATATGTTGCACCATTATTATCATGCAGGATATTGCTTTACTTTTAACCTACATCTTAACAGAACTTTATATGCATAGCGATGATACCTCAAGACAGAGTTATGGATTGGGTTTGGACGGATTTCGCACGCTAGCAAAAACTTCTGCTATCTATACAGGTAAGATTACCTAGCAAATCGTTATAAAATTATTACAGTGTTCACTATCTAAATGCGATAAGTTATGTAGAAGAAAAGCTTTTATCCTGATATCTATGGAAACTTTATTACTATGGTGAGGTGGTTTTGTCGATAAACTGCGTACCCTGATTATAGATCGTGTATCTAGTAAAGTAATAGACAAACTTAAAAATATAGGTATAGATGTTGAATACAGACCTGGTCTTGATCGCGAATCCCTTCTCAAGATCGTAGAGAATTACGATATACTAGTATTCAGGAGTAGGTTGAAGATTGATAGAGAGGTTATCGATAGAGGTTCTAGGTTGAAGGTTTTAGCTAGATACGGTGTTGGGCTAGATAATGTAGATGTAGAGTACGCTATTAAGAAAGGTGTAGCTGTAGTAAATGCTCCGAAAGCTTCTTGCATAAGTGTTGCTGAGCTAACTATAGGTCTTATGATAGCTATAGCTAGGAATCTCTATCTCCATATAGATCACGTGAAGAAGGGTTTATGGAGTAAAGGTATGTTTCTAGGTGTAGAGCTTTATAAGAAGAAACTCGGTATCATAGGGTTTGGAAGAATAGGTAGTAGAGTAGGTCTCTACGCCAAAGCTATGGGTATGGATATCCTGGTATACGATGTAAACGACGTATCTCTAGCTGTAGACCTCGTAGGGGGGAAGCTTGTAGATCTAGAGATACTGCTAAACACTAGCGATTTCATTTCACTTCATGTACCGTTAACACCTCAGACATACCGTATGCTTAACGATAAAACTCTAAGCCTAGTTAAAGACGGGGCATACATAGTTAACACAAGTAGAGGAGAAGTAGTAGACCATAAAGCTCTATTAAACCATATCGATAGACTCGGCGGTGTTGCTCTAGATGTTCTCGAAGAAGAACCTCCTCGCTCACCACATCTAGTAGAGCTCGTCAAGCATCCTAAAGTCATAGTTACACCTCATATAGGGGCAGAGACAGTTGAAGCTATGGATAGGATAGCAGAGGAACTAGTCAATAACATACTCGAGGCGATAAAATGGTGTACAAACTTCTAACCCCAGGCCCTGTTCAACTACCCAAAGAAGTTGTCAACGCTATTGCTAGGCAACCACTATTCCATAGATCAAAAGAGTTCAGAGAACTTCTAGAGAATGTGTTAGAGAAACTGCGGAAAGTATACAATGCTACCCCTGTTATAGCTCCAGGAACAGGTACTCTCGCTGTTGATATGGCTATATATAACTTCGTAAACCCTGGAGATATAGTGGTAGCTATTGTTCACGGCGAATTCGGTAACAGAATGGCTCAAACAGCTGAGTCTAGAGGTGCTAAAGTGTATAAGCTCGAGACCAAGCTCTACCCACCACCACCCGACGTCGTAGAAGACTATGCATTGAGGTTAAGGAACGTTAAGGCAATAATAGCTGTACACAACGAAACAAGTACTGGTGTTGTAAATAGGTATCTAGATAAGCTTCAGAAAGTTGCTCAAAATATTGGAGCTGTGCTTATAGTGGATAGCGTATCAGCTATACCTGTAGAACCTATAAACTGTAAAATCGATGTAATTGCGACAGCTACTCACAAAGCATTTATGGCTCCTCCAGGAGGAGCTATAGTATATCTAAACACCGAGCCGAAGCCCAGAACCCCTGTTCCGTTATCAATGGACCTCAAAAGATTTCTAGAACACCTGAGCAGAATTGATACACCTTACACACCCCCGATAAACGTGCTCTACGGGTTAAACGCATCTCTCGATATAATACTGAGCATGGGTTTAACTAATTATCAGCAACTCCATAGGGAAAGAGCTGGGTTCCTCTATAGCTCTATAAAACTTAGATCTGTTGCAGAAGGTGTACATAGAAGTAATACTGTTGCAGCGTTCTACACCGATAAGGCTAGTGAAATTATAGAAAGGCTGAGAAACCAGGGATACATTATAGCTGGAGGACTAGGAGAGCTAAAGGGTAAGATAATCAGGATAGGGGTTATGGGTGATATAAGTATGGAGGATCTCAGAAAAGTTGTAGATACGGTGAACATGTTTGTGGTTTAGCAATCTTTGCAAGCTATGCTTAATCTACTCCAGGACAAAAGATCTCGTAACCCTAGGGAGAGATGATAAGCTTCCCGATATGCTTAACATTCTAGCAGATATGATTAGGTGCACAAACTCTAGGTCTAGAGCATTTTCGATAACGTTCAACTATGTAAAGAGCTTTGTAGGAGATAAAGATCCCTATGCTGAGATGAAAAAGAAGTTGAATAGTATAGGATTAAAGCTTTCTAAAATAGTTGAGAAATATCTTGAGAAGAGGAGCTGGGATCTTAGAGAAGCTATGAGGATATCCGCTGCCGCAAATATCGTTGATACGAGTGTTCTAGGGTATGAGTGTAGAGGTCTTGAAGAATCGTTATTCGATAAACCTGCTATTGAGGAGTTCGTTGATATACCTAGGGGTGGCAAGATCTATATAGTGCTGGACAACGCTGGTGAAGCCCTTATAGACGTAGTCTTAGCGAAAGCGTTTATAATCCACGGTTATAATGTTAGCTTCGTTGTTAGAGAGGAAAGCTACGAAATAGATGTTCTTAAACATGATATCTCTGAAATAGTTAACGATATAGAGATCGTTGAAACTCCTGGAAACATCTCCCCTATATACTACATAGATAAAGGTTTCGTCGTATCTAAGGGTATAGCTAATATGGAGGCGTATGTAGAATTCGGTAAAACACCTTCAATCCACTTACTTAGAGCGAAATGCGATGTCTTAGCAAAAATATTTAACGTACCTAAAAATTCGCCACTCATCGTCACAAGCGAAACGCTTAAGAAAATATTCTCGAAGTATAACGTAGATTAGCGTCTCTTTCTAATAAGCGGAACATCGAATTTATATCTTATCAAGTACTTCTCAACTTGATCCACAGCTTTCATCCTTTTAACCTGGTGCTCCTTGATAAACTTGGCAACTCTCTCCGCCAACTCCCTCTTACATTCACCACATAGAATCGTGCCTGATCTACATGCATGGTAACGCTCGGTAAGTTTACTATCGTTATCCTCAAACATCATCTCGTACATCTTAAAAACAGGGCATAAATTAGGGTTCCCCCCGAGTTTTCTCTGTAGCTCAGCTGTTGGTTGCCCACCTGTGTAAGCTCTCAAGACCTTCCTATAAGCGATTTCCGGATCGTCTGTAGTATACACAGCAGACTCTGGTTTCGATGAAGACATTTTACCGCCTACGTCTAGCCCTGGCAAGAGTTTGCAGTGTATTTGAGCAGGCTTCGGATAGCCAAGCGATGGAGCGATATCCCTGGCTAGTCTCCAGTAGGGATCCTGATCTATCGCTGCAGGTATCAGTACCTCTGTCTGCTCTCCATACAATTCCGTTGGGAGGAAAGCTACAGCTATCTGCAAAACTGGGTAGAAAATCATGCCTACGTTTGTAGATTCAGTAAGCCCGAAAGTCGCTTTCTGGGTAGAGAATGTGATCTTCTTAGCTATTTTAACAGCTATCGGGTATAGATACCTTATATCCTCGGTATCTATTATAACATGGGTTTTACTGGAGTTAAACCCCAAGGCTATCAAATCGAGCATGTTGTCATATGCATACCTATTGTAATTCTCGAGATCGCCGCCTTCCGCATGAAGATATTTCTCGTCATCAGTCATCTGGAAGAAGAGGTCTATACCCAGCTTGTCTTGGAGCCACTTCGTGAAAATCCATGGCAGCAAGTGACCGAGATGCGTTGAACCAGAGGGTCCTCTCCCTGTATAAAGTACGCATCTACGTCCTAAACCATAGCTATTCAGAAATACATCTAGATCTCTATGAGCATAAAAAACCCTTCTCCTAAGCATCATATGATCTTCATTTGTATAGCGTTTCAGTAAAGCGATCTCGCTATCTGTTAACGGTTTTACACCGAAGATCTTTATCAATCTATCATAATCTACAAATGCTTCAGCTTCCCAAGGGGTTATCCTGATCTCGTTCGCCACAAAAGTTGATCACCTAAGTAAAGCCGTATTATGTAGGATTAAAAAGTTAAAACATAATCAACTATGTGAATCTCTTAACAGTATCTCAAACTTTGGAGTTACCAAGGATAAAACCTGTGAAGAACATAAAGATAGAGAAGAAAAGTACGTGATTCTAGCAATGTATTACCGAGGTTCACATGATTATCATTATATCCACTTACTTTACGAGGATCAGTGTAGAGTAACCACGATTATCAATGCCCTAGTATTTAGTCTTAGTATTCTGTTCAAGTTTTTGTATCGATTTATTTTGAGAAAAATATATTTCCTGACAAAGATTTTATCTACTTGGTGAGGAGTACCCCTGGAACTGATACATGATGAGAAGGCATTTAGCCGAAGCTTCTCTCTATCTTAATTACAACATTCCTCGGCTCCCTAGGTACATCTTTAAGTTCATTAATAAATCCGAAGATTAGAGATTTTAGAAGTCTTTTAACAAAGGGATTCAATTCTATATCTTTACCATCAACAACGAGTTTTACATTGCTTTTCACAGGACATTCCTTCGCAAATCCTTTTGCATAAGCTATAGCGAATTCCATACATGAATTATAGCCGCAGTATTTGCAATTCGTTTGAGGTAGTTGATTATGTATATAGTCTAGAGCTCTTCTCTCGATTAAGTTAGATAGCTTCTCTACATCATCTAGTGTAAATACGTTTATATTTTCGGGAACAGCCCCCTGCTCTACGCCAAGGTTTTTAACAACATAGGCTAAGGCAACTCTCTTGCTATCCAAAGTTAAAGCTTCTTGAAGATCCTCTGCTACAACTATTGTATCCCCGAGAAGACTTTCTTTAAACCCTTCAACAACTATTATAGGAGTATCTATGTAGCTAACTATATGTTGTAGAGAATCGAGCCATCTACTTCTATATATCACACCTAGATCTCTTGAAGAAGCGATAACAATATCTGCTCCACTTGCTATATATACGTGGGAATCTTTCTCCTCTACATCTACACCGTGAGCACAGTGCTTAACTACCCCTACAACATAGCCTTTCTGCTTAAGTACTCTAACAATACTGCTAGCTAAACGTGTTTTCCCTACACCTGATTTCATGGATACGAATTTAACTATATAAGGTTTGACCATGTCTACCTAATCCTTAAAGTTGTAAGCCATAGATATAAGCACATCTACATCTATAACCTTTAATACGCTACGAGGTGATTTAATGTAGTGCTCGTAGTGCTCCCTACCTTCTTCGGGTACCCCATCCCTATAGCTGTTAACAATCCTTAAGAATTCGTAGTCTCTAGACGTGAAAACAACGGGTTCAACAGGTATCCTCCATATATTCTTCTTATCGACAGAGAATAGAGCTTCTAATATCTCTCTATCGCTAGCATCGTCTCTTAACCTAGATAGAGCCGCATAATGTGTATCTATGTAGTGTACAACTAGATAAGCAATATCCTGCCCACCTTTTTTACACACCACGATCTCGAACTCTGAAGAATCTGTTAAAACAACGTGTGTATACTCTTCAACATCTACACCTACAGACTTCAGATACTCTATAAATCTATTCAAATTCTTAACATTAACGAAACTCACAATCATTTACGGTATCCCAATGCTTAGGGCAATGTTTTCTCCATATTTTCTTTGATAAGAGCGTCTCTCAGCTCTATCCACATCTCGACACAGTTCTTATACCTATGCTCTAGATTAAGTGTTAGAGCTTTCTTAAAAACCGTGGCTATAGATTTCGGTATCTCGTTTAACCACGGCATGTAGATAGCGTCTAGAGACTCTACCTCCTCATTGATTTTCTGAGCAAATTCATGCCAAGATAGGGTCTTGTTTTTCAGCTGTAGTATCAAGTCTAAAGCTTTTTTCGAGAATTCTTTTATAGACTTTTCTTCGTTCTTTATCTTCACCATAGGTATGGGGTATCCGTATATATCTTGAAGAAGTAATATGTTTAGCACTAGTCTATGTTTAGGTATATCCCCTGACAAAATATACGCTAAAACCATAGAGATACTGTAAGCATCGTAATCAAAATCTGCAACACCTTTAGCAAGTGCTACAGGATCTGCATATCCAGGTGATAACCTAATGATTTTATATCCTCGAATAGTATTACCTAAAACTCCACTAAAATCTGTCAACTTCGGTGCATAACCATACCTCTCCTGCCGATCCTCGAAAAGAAGTATATTTCTCGGCTTAATATCGAGATGAGGTACCTCAATTAAATGAGCTAAAGCAGTTGCACCTAGGATCCTCATGATAATGTACATAGCTTCTTCGAATCCTCTAATACCGTTCTTCTGGATATACATCTCTAAATCCCCTAGAGTCGCGTATTCCTCAACAACTACAGGAGGATATAGTAGGTATGTTTTCTCATCTAGTTTCTCTTTCATCACTATCAAAGCTCTGGTTGTCGATAGGTATTTTTTGTATTTGTAAAGCTCTTTTAGAATACCTAGATGGTAACCTGAGGCTTTGACTATTTCCTCGAATTCTGCTTCACTTAAACTACTAACTACGATGCTATGAATATAACCTCGTATCAAATCCATGAAATCTTTATTCACCGCAACTTCTTCTTTAAAAACCTTAACAACCTTGGTCTCGCCAACATTATCCAGAGCTTTAAATACGTATGTATAGCCACCTTTATCACTAATCAACTTCTCTATCTTAAACCCATACAATCCTTTACTCTGCCATGTTATTATATAGGGTTTCTCAGCTTCTTCAACACATTTCTGTACTAGGTTTGCAATTGATTGATCTAAAGATTTTAGAGGTATCTCCTCTACCAGGAACTCTACCTTAGTCTCCGAATCAAGAATTTTGGTAAACTCATCTAAAACTTGGCTACCGTAAGATACTACCTGCCCTATCTCATCCTCTTTAACACATGATACAGCAATATCTTTAACTACGAAAACTCTGATAACTTTATTCTCTAGGGTTAGCCTGTAGTGTACAATACTTGTTTCAGACGAAGTGCTCACTATATCTATTATTATCTTTGGGAGCTCTTTAGCTTGTGAACGTAGGATCTTTACTAACTTCTTATCTTTATTCAGAATTATAGAGAGAAGCACGGTAAGTTCAGAAAAACTCTGGCTAATACTATCAAAAGATCTGCAGATACGGAAAAGCATATATGCACCGTTGAACTTGCCTCACTATATGCATATATATTCCTAATCAATTTAAAAAACTTTGCTGAATCTGTTTCCAAATCCTTGAACTATTATCACGGAGAACCCTACAACTATCTCCATCCCCTCTCTAAGCTTTTCTTATATCTTCACCATTTATGTAAGCACTGTTTTACTACCTAGATCTTCTATATACCATTTTCCTCGGCTATAGAATATCTTTGCATGAACTCTCGATATGTAAGGACCTACTATAACTATATCGTAACCAAGGTCTCTACCTAAGCTATATTCCCCTGGTTTAAGGTTGAATGTTTGATGTAGGAGATGAAAGGCTTTGAATCTGATAACGAGCATAGTACCTTCTGTTTCCTCCTTGTTGCCACTACTCATATCTACCACTTAGAATCTTAGAATCTTTGATAAAAAGCGATACAAGTTTTTAACAATTTCCTGTGATAAATATTCTTTCTCTAGCTAAGCTTTGAGATCTATTGTTCTAGCGTAAAGTTCTCTACGATCTATATTAACAACTGTATTAACAAGTTCTTGAATAACCTCGTTGAGTTTGTCTGAAGGCATATCTCCATATAGATCTCGAGCTAGTACAGAAGCCGTAGCCAGGCTAGCTACGTAACACTTTCACCAACCTCTAAAAATTATAACCATACACAACATCTAACACTTCCAAAGTCTCTGTGAATCTACGCTAATGAGGATTCGGCAACCACCTAGGTTGCCCCCGAGGCGTAGGCAAGAGACTGAAGCAAATGGGGCTTGGAGGTTAAGTGGAGCCCTGATAACCTGGGCATTGATGCTATGAAAACCTGAGCAGAGCCCGGGAACCCCGGAGCAAGAAAAATGTATCCACAAATACCTACAGCTATTCACAGTTATCTATAGTTGATATACGCCTGGCTACGGCTATGTTTATGGGCAACCTCTCGTTACAATCTTTACCTATACCTATGATAAGCGATACTAATACAGATTTTTCGAGGTTTCCGCGAGATTAACAATTTTATTCTCGTTCTTGATTCCCGTGGTTGGATTTCTATTTGTAATCAATACCATCTTAATGTTGCCTAAGTTACTACCATCTTTACCCTGTTTACTGCTCGTTAACATTATGCTATCTCTACACATATACTCCAGCACTTTGTATATATCTGTTCCACCACTAAGCTTTATATCGGTAATTAATCTAGCTAACGTATCTCTATCCTTTATCTGCAATATCGAGACTATCTTCGATACTTTACGTTAAAGCTATAAACATTGATGTGGTTCTCAGGATTTAGATGCCTCAATATCTGGATAACAGCTTCTTTGATATAGAAAATCTTAGCTCCATCCATTGAAAGGCTGATGTCTATTCCTACAAGATAAATCGATTTTTGATTTAACACTACTAGAACCTTTGATCCGTAGTACAAAAGGTATTACCTCTTCCCTACCCTCAACAATAAGTAGCTTATAAGACGTTCTTCGATATTCAATGACGTTGGCTACACCTTTCACTGTTCTTAACCCTATCTATCTCTGCAAACGTTATGGATGTATACACCGGTACACCTTTATAGATGTTCGCAGTGTTTATTAGTAAGGTATTTCTGATAGGGGATACATTAACGGGTAGTACTTGGAAAGTATTTGTTATCAGCAACTCTGACTCTCCTCATCGATCAAGCGAGGGTCCTATTCATCATTTAGTTTCTACAATACCTCGATATTTCATGAAGCTGTAGTATTTTAATTGTTGAGACGCTTAAATACTCTTACAATCTTGGTACTGTGTAAAGAGCTGGATATTCATATAAAGAGGTGCTTTAAAATGAGGAGGATTCTCATGGACAAACCTATAGTTGAAATCGATGGCGATGAAATGGCTAGAGTTATGTGGCACTGGGTTAAAGAGAGGCTTATAGAGCCTTTCGTAGATCTCAAGGTAGAGTACTACGATCTACATATAAAGGTGAGGGATGAAACTAACGATCAAATAACGGTTAAAGCTGCTGAAGCTGTTAAGAGATGGGGTGTAGGAGTTAAATGCGCAACTATAACACCAAATGCTGAGAGAGTTAAAGAGTATAACCTTAAGAAAGAGTGGCGAAGCCCTAACGCTACTATCAGGGAGATTCTCGATGGTACTATATTTAGAGCTCCCATACTGGTAAAGAATATAGCTCCGGCTGTAAGGTTCTGGAAGAAACCGATAATTGTGGCTAGGCATGCTGTTGGAGATATATACTCTGGTACTGGTTTAAGATTTGAAGAACCTGGAGAAGCCGAAATTGTTTACAGATCTATAAGCGGTAAAGAGGTTAGGGTTAAGATAGGTTCTTTCCAAAGCCCAGGAGTTATCCAGGCATACTACAACATAAACAAATCTATAGAGAATTTCGCTAGAGCAGTCTTTAGATACGCACTGATGGTTTCTATGGATGTTTGGTTCGCTGCTAAAGACACTATATCCAAGGTATACGATGCTACATATAGAGAGATCATAGCTAAGGTTTTCGAAAAAGAATTCATTGAAGAGTTTAGATCTAGAAGGTTAAACTATTACTACTACCTCATAGACGATGCCTACGCAAGAGCTGTAAGATCTGAAGGAGGTTTCATATGGGCAGCAAAGAACTACGATGGCGATGTTCTATCCGATATGATAGCTTCAGCATTCTCTGGAAGCCTAGCGATGATGACATCCGAGCTCATGTCTCCCGAAGGTCATTACCTTGCTGAAGCAGCTCACGGTACTGTGCAAAAACATTACTATAGGTATTTAAGAGGTGAGAAAACATCTACAAACCCCACTGCCATCATATTCGCGTGGGCTAAAGCGTTGAAAAGAAGAGCTGAACTAGATGGTTTGGAAGACCTTGAAAAGTTTGCCCAAGTGCTTATGGATGCAACTGTGAAAACCATAGAGAATGGCGTTATAACACAAGATCTATCTAAATCTGTTAACCAAGCAAACATTACAGTAGTTGATACCGAAACCTTCATTGAAGCTGTCAAAAAGAACCTAGTTAAAGAACTTGAGGAAACAGGTCTTATTTGGTAGAACCCTTATAACTTAGGCATGTATAGAGTTGATGTTTGTTACAGTGAGATAGCTTTTTAGAGTAGATGTTGTTTTTGATATTGGTGATGCTCATGAATATAGTCGTCATAGGTGGGGGTGCAGCTGGAGCTTCGGCAGCCGTTAGAGCTAAAAGAGTAAATCCAAATGCTAACGTTGTTCTAATCGAGGCAACAGATATGGTTACACACGGTCCATGCGGAATTCCCTACTTTATTGAGGGTATCGTCAAGGATAAGAATAATCTTGTAACCTATACACCTGAATATCTTGAGAAGAACCGGGGAGTGAAAGTTTTAGTAAATACCAGAGCTGTTGATATAGATGTTGATAAAAAAGTTATTGTAGTAGAGAAGAAAGGTTCTCAGCTAGAGACAATTAAATTCGATAAACTTGTTATAGCAACAGGTGCTAAACCAATTATTATAGGTGGTACGGATAGAGAAAATGTAATAGCTTTAAGACATCCAGCGGAAGTCGATAAAGTTAAAATCGTTATAGATCAAGCTAAGAAGGTTGCTGTTATCGGGGGGAGCTACCTTGGAATAGAGATGGCTGAAGCATTGACAGCTATAGGTAAGAGAGTTATTCTATTTGAAAAAGAACCTCAGCTTATGCCTAAATCTCTGGATCCCGATATAGCTAAAGTTATTGAGGACGAGATGGTTTCCAAAGGTATCGAACTACATCTCTCAGAACCTGTAGTAGAGCTTGTCGGCAATAAAAAAGTTGAGAAAATAGTTACAACAAAAAGTGAATACACTGTAGATGCTGTTGTACTAGCTATAGGTGTTAAACCTAATACAGATTTAGCTAGAAAAGCTGGGGTTAAGCTAGGGGTTGAAGATGCGATCGCTGTTAACGAATACATGGAGACGTCTATCGAAGGTATATACGCAGCAGGGGATGCTGTAGAGAAATTCCATAAATTATTGAAGAAGAAGGTCTGGATACCATTAGCAACTTCCGCAAATAAGGAAGGGCAGGTAGCTGGGGCTAACGCTGCTGGTGGCAGGGTGTTGAAGTTCGGGGGTATTGTTGGGACAGCTGTAACGAAATTCTACGATCTGTATATAGCTAGAACAGGTTTAAGTGAAAGAGAAGCTCGAGAAAACAATGTTAAGTACAGATCTACGACGATTAAGGTTAGAACAAAAGCCCACTACTACCCAGGATCAGCAGAAGTTGTTGTCAAGATGATTGTAGACGATAACGATGTTATCGTAGGTTTTCAAGCTGTAGGGAAAGATATCGCAGTTGCTTGTTACGCAGATATTGCAGCAGTAACCATAGATAGAAGGATGAGTATAGAAGATCTATTCTTCGCAGATCTAGGCTATATGCCTGCAACAGCTCCTGTATGGCATCCATTAATAGTTGCTGCACGTGTACTATCCCGTGGAAAGTTCTAGCAACAGCATAAAGATTTTAGCCCTAGATAACAGAGATACAGGATTTCTATAGAGGGTCTTTGTTGAAAAACATGATGTTGATACCCAAGGTAGCGGAGAGAGAAGGGTGGAGAAAATACTTTAGAATAGATATTGTAAGAGCTCTAGGCTACAGCCAGAGGATTCTCAGCTTATACAACAGGGTATCCACAGATAGCTCCAACATCTTAGTGAAGAAGATGGTTATAGGGGTTATAGGGAGAGATACTATCGGACATTGGAAAGATATCCAAGATTTATACCTTAAGATGTTTGGGATTAAATGTATTAAATGTGAAGAAGCTGTAAAGAGGATAGCTATAGGTATACCTTTCGAAAACGTTGTCGAAGCTGTTACCCTCTCCTTCACAAGTGGTTGGGAATTGCTAGAAGATATAAAAACTATATCTACTATACTAAGTAGCGTTATAAGTAACGTCAAGAACATTGACAAAGTAGTTCCGCAAGAAGAAACCATTGATGATATAGATTCGTTAGTTAGAAAACTATCTAGCAACCCTCTAGAGATTATCAAGCTTATCAAAGGTTTCTATTCAACGCTTATCTCACTCCTTCCACTGTATAACGAGTACACATACTTTCTATACATAACCAGGGCTATCCCCGACACAACGATAAAGAATTTCTTCCCCAGCCTAAGTCTCGACAAACTTAATGAAATCGGTATAAAATACAACTACGTAAATGTATGTAGAGATGAAGGATCGCTTATAGTTTATAGCGCCGATAGCGTTGCACACTACATAGCTATGTATGTTGAAACTCTCTACCAATTCATTAAGAAAAGTTTGAGATTAAGTTTATCGAAATATTTCAAGTTAGTTGATGAAGAGCAGAGGTATTTAATAACCATGGTTAGAGAAGCTAGTAGGATAGGGGAAGAGATGGCTAACAGGGTCAAGGATACTAGGAGGAGAATTCTCAACATTATACGGTTGAACTCGGTTATACGTAGACATGGACAAGACTACATATGCTCCGATACCAACATCATATTCCATAGATCTAGTTGCCAAGTAACTATAGGTTCTGCAAACACTACCTATACAGAGTTTGTTGAAGGTTTAACTCCATACATCTTAACAGGTCTAGTTACTCTCAAAGATATCCAGGTAAAAGACCGTGATGTTGTTAAAGCGAGAATGCGTATATACTATTCTTTAAAAGATCTGGAGCAAAAACCATCTTAATTACGAAAACATGTATGTCATACCGAAAACTAACGCTAGCAATACCGATAACGATGTAAATAACGCGATAGACATTACAATAATATCTACATCTATCTTTTCGTTATACATAGCGTCAAAAATTGTTATAAGTACTACTATATAGAATAGAGAAGAATTAATAAAATCGATGAACATTTCGCTTACCTTAAGCTCTATTCTAGCTAAGGTGTACCTTACAACGATCGTTGAAAACAATATAGCTAAGCTATTCATACATCTCCAAAGTCTTAGATTCAAATCATCAATAACTGTAGCGTACTAACTCATACTAGGGCAATGATTATACACTATGTTATATCTGACAAGATTAAATCTACTCCACCTTCTTCAGCTCTTCAACAAACTGTTTGATCCTTTCAATACCTCTACTTATCGTGTCCATGTCTACAGCGAAGCTTAGTCTAACAAATTTTTTACCAGCTTTATCTGGAAAACTAGAGCCTGGTATAACGACTACATATTTACTGTACAAAAGCTTCTCAGCAAATATCTCATCGTTTATACCTAGTCTATCCAGTATCTTTCCTATGTACGGGAATAAGTAGAAAGTTCCTTGACTAGGCCAGACCTCTATATCTTTTACTTCCCTAAGCTTTGAAACCATGAGGTCTCTTCTTCTTCTAAAAAGCTCTACTACCTCCTTAACATAATCCATTACCTCATTTCTCTTAATAGCCGCTATACCTCCTCTTTGGACAAATGATGTAGGGCATGACCATATGTTTACAGCTACGTTAGTAAGCCTCGATACTATATCTTCTCTAGCTACTAGGTACCCCAGTCTCCAGCCAGTCATAGAGAAAGTCTTCGAGAAGCTGTTAACGTATACAACGTTGTCTCTCCAGTTGTCTAGGCTTAGAATAGACTTAAACACAGTGTTGTCGTATACAAACTCATAGTAAACCTCATCGACAAGAACTACAGCATTGACCCTCCTTACCAACTCTACTATCTTCTCGATATATTTGAACGGAATAACGTAGCCTGTAGGGTTATGGGGATTGTTAAGAACTACGAGCTTAGTTCTACTGCTGATAGATTTCTCAAGAAGATCTATATCGAGTTCGAAACCTTCTTCAGGTCCTTTCCAGCGTAGAGGAATATATAGAGTTTTTGCGTTAAACAGTATAGCTAGCTCTGTGTAAGGTGGATACGAAGGCTCTATGATTACAACCTCATCCCCTGGCTCTACATACCCTGTATATGTAAGGAAAATCGCTGGTAAAGCTCCAGGTGTTATCAAGACCTCAGAGGGCTTAACGTTAGAGTTGAACCTTGTACTTAAGTATTCCGCAACAGCTTCTCTTAATTCAGCTATCCCCGAAGCCTCGGTATACTTAGTGAACCCCTCATCCAGAGCTTTCTTAGCTTCATCAATAATTGGTTTAGGTGTATCTACATCAGGTTGACCAACGCCAAAGTTTATAACTTCGAAACCTTTTTTAGCTAACTGCTTAGCTATCGCTAAGTATGAGAAAGTCCTCCTACCCTTAAGGCTTAAGATAGACTGTTTTAATCTATCGACGGCAGCCATAGCTATAGCCGAAATTACTAGAGACTTCAAGCTGATAATATAAGGTCTTCGTTTCTAGCTGACAACTATTCTATATCAATGGTTATAAACTCTAGAAAGAATATACCACCTGGTTACATGTATGAGTAGTACACAAACACCTATATCTGCTCGACGAAGATGGTTAAGTAGCGAACGTATCGCTCAAGAAGTTTTAGGGGCTATAGGCTTCAGAGTCCTAGAGACTAGGAAAAAAGTAGTGCTCAACGGTATCGAGGTAGGGGAAATAGATGCGCTAGCCACCGATGATAAAGGCGATCTGTACGCTGTAGAAGTTAAAGCAGGTAGAATAGATGTTACAGGTATACGTCAAGCCTACGTCAATGCGCTTCTGCTAAACGCGAAACCTATGGTAGTATGTAAAGGATTTGCTGACGATGCTGCTAAAGAACTTGCTGAAAAACTAGGTGTTCAAGTTATCCAGTTATCGGATATATTTTTGGTTGAGAGCGAAGAACTGAACATAATCGTTAGAGAGGTTATCGAGGAAACATTAACAGAGTACTTAGAGCTTTTCTATAGCTTTAATCCGAATATCAAGCCTGAACATATGGAGATACTGCAAGCTATATATGAATCCTCGACTATAGATGAAGCTGCTGAAAAACTAGGTGTAGACGTATCGACATTTATGAAGAAAGTAGAAGACCTTAAGAAAATAGGTATTATATCCAAATGGGCTAAGAAATACTCGACAATTAAAAGAATTGCTCAGCTAATAATCCAGAAACAGAACTTGGTAAGCGCTCTCGATGAAAGTAGGAAACTTGTAGAGACAGCTAAGACTTTGTATGATCAGTTAAAACAGTTCCAGAACCTATTAACAACACTTAACCAACAACTCCAGAAAATTGTTAACTACATATCTAAACTCGAGTCTAGACTAGAGAAACAAGAGAATATAGAGATACAGAGTCAATAAAATATCACAGGTTTAGACAATTAGACAAGGTTTTTCTTAACGATAAGCTCCGCTATCAGTACTCCAGTACCTGCAGCTCCTCTAATAGTATTATGTCCTAAAGCAAAGTATTTAACCCCATTCAATACCTTATCTTCTCTCACCCTACCCACAACAACACTCATCCCATTACCCTCCATCCTATCAAGCCTCGGTTGAGGTCTATCAGGCTCCCTCCTAACTATGATAGGTTTCTCTGGTGCTGTAGGGAGACCCATACCCCTTATCTTATTATCTTTGAACTCCTCTAAAGCCTTGATAACCTCCTCTACATCTACTACTCTCCCTAACTCGACAAAGACCGCCATAGAATGTCCTTCGAGAACCATTACCCTATGGCAGCTAGCTGTAACCTTGAATTTGTCGTTCATCAAGATCTTATCCTTATCCAGCGTACCGAGGATTTTTCTAGACTCTGTTTCTACTTTCTCTTCCTCACCCTCTATGAAAGGTATCAAATTATCTAGTATAAACATCGATGGAACACCTGTTAAACCGGCACCAGATAAAGACTGCATTGATGCTACAACAACTCTCTTAATATCGAACTCATCGTGTAGAGGTTTTAGTGTAAGAGTTAGAATAGCTGTTGTACAGTTCGGCACTTTCGCTATGAAGCCATCCCATCCTCTATTCCTTCTCTGGACCTCTACAACATCTATATGATCAGCATTGACCTCGGGGTTTAGTAGAGGGATATCGGGCTCCAACCTCATATTACTTGCATTCGAAACCACTACTAAGCCTTTACGCGCTAACTCTGGTTCAACTGTAGTTGCAACCTCTTTGGGTAGAGCAACAAATACTATATCGATTTTCTCTTCAACAATTCTATTAACATCTAGAGGTTCTACAGTAAGCTCCTCAACTTTTCTAGGCATAGGTTTCTCTATAACCCATTTAACAGCCTCCGTATACTTCTTACCCACAACCTTCTCAGAAGCTGTAACCATTACTAAGTCAAACCACGGATGATCAGCTAAAAGAGATACGAACCTCTGACCAACAATACCTGTAGCTCCTAGCACAGCTACACGTCTCTTCATGGCTGATCACCTTCAAAAATTACTTTATGCAGTATTTTTAAGATTTCGCGGCCCCTTGATTTATCTACAAACAGTACAATGGAAGGTCTGTGGACGTGTGCTTGAATACCTTTGATATCTATACCTAACTTAACCACTGTATCCAGTAGATCTCTCACAAATTTTGCACTCGAAACCCCTTCACCTACTATAGCTATGTAAGCATAATCTCCTGCATCCTTAAGCATTATAACCTTAGGCCCTATGAAATCTCTCGATATTTCTCTAGAAATCATCGTCCCAATGTTTCTCCAAGACCCTATCAAGAGGTTCGAGCTGTAAATCTTAACCAAGGGGTCAAATGCTTTCGGGTTTATCCCTTTTGCACCATACATAGAAGCTTCTAAAGCTTCTACATAGCTCATGTGTTTAACGAGACGGGCTGTTGGAACGAGGTCTGGATCTGTAGTCATAATCCCATCGACATCTGATACAAGGTACACCTTATCTATCTTGAGGAGAGATGCTATTGTTGTTGCAGTATAATCGGAACCTCCTCTCCCAATCGTGGTAACCTCTCCTTCAAAAGACCTCCCTATAAACCCCTCTATGACTGGTACATAGCTATGATTCTTTATCACGCTGTATACCTTTTCCAAAGCTATAGCCGTTGCAGGATAGTCTATCACCGCATCACCATGAGTATTATTTGTAACTATTATATCAGTAGCGTTGAGCTCAAAAGCTCGTATATCGTTGAGTTCGAGAGCTTGAACCATGATGATCTTGCTTATCTTCTCACCATAGGAAAGTATGTAGTCTGTTAAAACCGAATCGGCAATTCCTACACCTTCAGCTACTCTCCTTAGCTTATCTAGCTCCTCTTCAATTCTTTTCACAAGTTTAAAAGAACCTATCTCCCTCGCTATGCTGGTATACCTGTTCTCTATCTCTTTAAGAACCTCTTTACGCCCTTTAGCAACATCTAGAAGCAGATCTGTAATACCTTTTGAAGCTGATACAACTACTATAGGCCTCAAATTCTTCTCTACGAACAGCTCCTTTACATTCTTCGCAGCCTCGATGTAGTCCCTACCACTTTTAAGGATAGAGCCTCCTAGTTTGATAACTACATCCTCTATCTCATACCACCTTCAGAACCTATAGCTATAGCTATAACATCGTCTAGAACAGAGTGCGCTGTCTCTAGTCCTCCTCCACCTTTGCCTACGAAAAGTATCTCCCCTACATCCGTCTTAATTCTAACAGCGTTAAGCGAGCCATTTACTTGCGCAAATACATCTGTTTTCGGGATCTTAACGATTCTTACATATGTTTCTCTCCGTCTTACATCGAAGTATGCTAAGTACTTTATAACGAAACCCTCTTTAATCGCTTCAACAACATCTCTAAGCTTTATCTTAGATAAGCTCTCGCGTTTAACTTCGTCTAAAGATATACTACACCCTATTACATGCGATAGTATAACTAATTTTGCAGCCGCATCAATACCGTCTATATCTAGGGAAGGATCTGCCTCTGCCAACCCCATTATCTGAGCTTTCTTAAGTGCTTCTTCAAAATCTATCAGCTTGTCATGCATCTCTGTAAGTATGAAATTTGTAGTGGCATTTAGTATACCTTCTATCTTCTCTATCTCTTCACTTCTCAAACTCATAATTGTATCGATTAAAGGTGTCCCACCCATAACGGTAGACCTGAAACGTAGTTGCAGTGAACGTTTTTTCGCTATCTCTAAGAGCTCTTTGTACTTCAAAACTATGGGAGCCTTGTTAGCTGTCACAACATGAGCTCCTCTAGTAAGAGCAAACATTATATTTGTGAGCCCTGGTTCACCTGTAACATAGTTAGCAGGAGTCAGCTCTACATGGATATCAGGCTGAACCATGTCGTACATATACTTAAGATCAACGTAGTTATAGGCATAAGGGGAGAAAAGGTTTACACCAGATCTTGGAACTTCACATAGCTTTAACAATTCGTATTCTGAGAAGCCATCGCTTTTCAGAGCCATTCCTTTAGAATCTGCTACCCCTACTACCGATAGCGATACCCCATACCTAGACTCTACGAACTTCTTCTTCAAAGCTATAGTTCTAGCAAAAGCTCTTCCAACATTGCCAAACCCTATGATTATTATCTTTGCTATCTTCATCGATCTCCCTCCATCCTCGTCATGCTGTCTGAGTGTAGATATCTAGGTTTTCTAAAGATATAAGTTTTTCATCTATGCTTATAACTTACATAATATGTTTTACATAGTATATCTTTCTATCGGTATCACGGTTAAACCCATGTTCGGAGCACTATCATTGTATACGTACTCACTACCCCGGGGATAGACCTTATCTCATCGATAAACTTATTGATCATGTCGACCCCTGAAGCTCTTGCAACAGCGATTATATCGTATTCTCCTGTAACTTCGTAAACTATATCGATACCTGGGATATTCTTGATATTCTTAGAAACCTCTGGTACTGGTGTAGGTGGCTGGGTTTTCACCAAGATTACGGCTTTGATTTCGTTCTCTAGCTCGTACTCTATAGTAATCTTCTTGATTATTCCGTTCTTTATGAGCTTCGATATCCTCTTCCTGACAGCACTCTCGCTTATCCCTAGCTCTTTAGCTAGTTTTGAGTATGACATTCTAGCATTTTCTTTGAGTAGCTGGAGAAGTTTTAGATCTAGCTCGTCTATAGGCATAGCATACCTTTACCTCTCTATCACCGTCCCTGAACCTTGTAGAGAACTCGTTATAGGTTCTTCAGATAACCCTGAAGCTATAACAATTCTCCCAACACCTTCTTCAACAGCCTTCTTAGCTAAGAGAATCTTTCTATTCATGCCTACACCTATTTTCGGTAGCAATACATCAATCTCGTTAACCTTAAGCTTCTTAACTACGTTACCATCCAATATAACCCCTTCAACATCTGTTAACATTATGAGCTGCCCTGCTTTTAGAGCTGTTGCAACAGCGTATGCTGCTTGATCACCATCAACATTTAGCAATGTTCCTTCTAAATCAATAGCTATAGGGGCTAACACCACGGTATAGCCGCTGGTTAACAACTTAGTAACAAGCTCTGTCTCTACCTTCACTATCTTGCCTGTATAGCCTCCGTCTATAACTCTCTTCCTCCCTCTCTCATCCACTATAACTATCCTTTTCTTCCTCTCAGCGATGAGTGTTGGTCCGTCGGCTCCACTTATACCTATAGCTTTCACATTTAAAGCTATTAATTTTGATACTAACATCTTGTTGATTTTGCCCGCCATAACCATTACGTAAACCTCCAGCTCCTTTTCGTCAGTATACCTACTCCTTATCCCCTCAGGCGATGTAACGAACTTAGGTTCTATACCTAACCTCTTACACATCTCTGTAACCTCATCACCTCCACCATGAACAAACACTACCTGATGTTGCTGAACAACTTTTGCTAAATCTCTCACTATTCTATCCATATTCTGGGCAAGAGCTCTGCCACCAACCTTGACAACTATAACCACGTTCACCACCTAACCTCATACAGGTTTCAGCGGTGGATATCGGAGAGCTGTTGTTTCATCGAATTTCATCATTATGTTGAAAACTTGTACAGCTTGGCCTGCAGCACCTTTAACAAGGTTATCTATAGCGCAGAACGATGTTATTCTTCTCACTCTTCTCTCAACAGCAAAACCTACATCAGCATAGTTACTACCAACTACATATTTTGGATCTGGGTACCCTGGAGGAACTTTATACACTATCCGGATAAACGGCTCATCTTTATAAACATCGACATAAGCCTTCAGTATCTCAACATCATCTAAATCCCTAATCATCCAACCATGTGTTGATGCAAGTGCACCTCGTATAGCTCCTACAGCGTGCGGCACCATCGATATCTTTACATCTTTCCCAGCCAAAGCACTAATCTCTTGCTCAACCTCTGCTACATGTCTATGACCATCTGCTTCATAAGGCCTTATACAGCCTTCACGTTCAGGATGATGATCCGCTATAGATGGTTTAGAACCTGCTTCACTACTACCTACTTTAACATCTATAACTATTCTATCTAGATCTATGATACCGTGCTTAACTAGAGGTATAAGGGATAGGATGGACGCTGTAGCGTTACATCCTGGCACCGCTACCAATACGGCGTTCCTTATCTCATCTCTATGAAGTTCAGGTAAACCGTAAACAGCTCTCTTCAATAGATCTTGGTATGGATGCTGGAAACCATACCATATCTTATAGAGCTCTGCATTCTTCAACCTAAAATCTGCACTTAAATCTATAACCTTTAAACCTACCTCTAGAAGTTTAGGAACATACTCAAGAGAAACTCCATGAGGTAGAGCAGAGAAAACTACTTCACAACTCGACGATATCTTACCTAAATCTATGGAGCTGAACTTCAGGTTCCGGTATACACCTCGAAGATTGAAATGTACTTGGTGAACAGGTTTACCTGCATACTCTCTCGACGTGACAACAGCAATCTCTACATAGGGATGGTTAGCTAGAATCCTTAGTAATTCTCCACCTGTATAACCAGAGCCACCAAGTATACACACCTTAACCTTGCTCAAGCATTTTCACCTTATCGCGATACATATAGTTATTAAGCTTTTATATAGCTTTATACAGCTTAATCCGCGACTGTATAGGTATACAAAATTTACGTAAAAAACCGGTGCAGAACCTTATCAAGATCTTGATATGGGTTCGCACCAATAATTACTACGACACCTTTATAACCCCCGCATTAGGTAAGAGATTGAGATGTACATCAAATAGTCTAATAGGTGGAGAAAATGCCTCAAACAAAATGCCCTATCTGCGGAGGAATAGTTGAACTACCAGACGATGTAATGGCTGGTGAAATAATTGAACATGAATGTGGAGTTTCGCTAGAAGTTGTAATAGATAACAACACTATAAAGCTAAAACCATACGAAGGTGTTGGTGAAGACTGGGGAGAGTAGAAGGTGAGGATTATTGCCAGGATTGGTATAGTTTATGAAATTCTTAGATGGGAAGAAAAAGCATTAATAGAAACAGCTTCTCATTATGATCTAGAGATTAAACCTCTTCATATACATTCAGTATATATACCTATTGGGTTTGATAAACCTAGTTATCTTGATATTGATATTGTTGTTCAGAGATGTATTAGTCATGTTGTTGCTTTGAATTCTACAATAGCTTTAGAATCTCTCGGTATAAAAGTTATCAATAACTCTATAGCAACAGCTATTGCTATGAATAAGCT
>JAJHRF010000008.1 GCA_020832925.1 Desulfurococcaceae archaeon
CACCCCAGTGGATAAATATCCCGAATTTAGCATCTGTAAACCATTTAGGAACTCTATACATTTTAAGTGAATCCCACGAAGGTTCGAAAACACCTTTTGTTGGCGCAGGAATAATCTTAAGAATATCTTTAGGATCTACTCTAGCTACAGACATACACTTCACCAGCTATAAGATGATTATTGAAGCTAAGTATAAAAAACTTTTAGTGGTTTATTTTATAGATGTTTTATGGCTATACTAGCAGAAATAAGGGTTATACCTATTGCAACACCTAGCACTAGCTTAAGTAAGTACATAGCTTCGGTTATAGAGATTCTGAAGAAGAAAGGTATAAACTATGTGTTAACACCTTTCGGAACATGTATAGAGGTTGAAGATATGTACAAACTAGCAGATATATTAACAAGTATTAGCGATGTTTTGAAGAGTTTAAGCATCAACAGAATTGTTATAGATATTACACTAGATATTCGTTTCGATAAACAGATAACATTAGAATCCAAAGTGAAATCAGTTGAAGAGAAGTTGTCAACATAAGATATAAGATGTTCAACATCTTTACGAGATTGAGAATAGATAAAAATCTATATACTACGAGGATACCCCCAGGATGCTCATCATATTCGCGGTACTTATTGTGTACTTCAGTGTTCAGTTCTTATTCTAGATAATAACTTTAGGATCTTTTTATGGGTATCAACATCTTTATCTGGTTTCCTCGGCTCTACATGGATGTAGACGAATTCGTTAATATGTTTAATTATATTGCTCTTTATATCTTCTATAACTTCATCTACCTCTTCCATACTGAGTTTCGGGTCGAGCTCTATATCCATAAATATCGTGTACTTCTTAGGTTCTAAAGCAAAAGTTTTTACAGCATTAACATCTCTTACAGCTGGATTCGATAAAGCTATTTTTACAGCTCTAGCGATAGAGTATGGTGGTGCTGATCTATAGACTAGGACCTTTATATTCTCTGTAACCATCTTGATCAAGTACATAACTAAGATAATGTTTAGCATTAGAGATGCTACACCATCTGTAAGTGGGAAGATATTTGAGAAAATTAGCGATGATATAGCAATACATTCTCCAGCTATATCGTACATATTTTCAGTTACGATATAGGTTAACAGAGGATTTCTAAACCCTTTTCTACCAGTGAACATAGCGTTATCTCTTGTAGCTGAGATCATTACCGAGAGATCTATAGCCATGGACACAAGTATTATAGCGATACCTATCCAAGTATTCTCAATTCTAGAAGGATTAAGTATAGCGTTGATACTCTCAAGAAAACCTATGAAAGTTATCGAGCTGAGAGCTAGAACAGCTACAGCAAACCCGAATACGTATAGATACATAGTTTTCCCGAAAGGATGGAAATGATCATCACCACCTCTAAGAGCAATCCTATTCCCTACATAAACAAGACCACTATTAGTTAAATCTCCTACACTACGTAAAAACTCTATAAAAACAGCGCTAGAGGATGTCAATATAGAAGCCAATATTTTCAAAACTAGGGTCGCTATATTCGATAGAAAAGCTATCTTAGGGCTCTTCAAATCAATAACAGACACCAGCCAAAACAGAATACTCTTTGGACTGCTTATAAGCTTAAGCAAACATTAAAAGAACTTAACTCGGTACAACCCCTACCGAAAACACTAAGCACAAGATGTATGTCTGTATTTAAGAAGCTTTTACTGTTCAAAAGAAAGCTAAGCCACGTTATTAAGGAAGTGGATTGAGAAGAATTAGCGGAATACTTGTGTATATCCGAACACCGATTACATTAAAATAGCTACCTCGAGATAGCATTGGCTAGCTATAGAAATCTAAGGTATAGTGTATCAACTTATGGTGAATACTCTATGTAAACTCTATCTACAAGAACATGTAAACTTATAAATATGGGTACATAGTTACTAAAGCTATGAGAAGGTGGCTATGTGATGAGTGTAAAAGCTGTTGATTATCTTAAAGAGCTTTTAGGTGATTTTGTTGGTTTTCCTAGGCTTGTTGTTATTGCTGGTCATCCTGGTTCTGGTAAAACTAGTTTAGCATCAACTATATGTCTCTATGCCCTAGAGAAAAACGAGAAATGTCTATACATATCATTTCAAGAAGATAGAAATAGACTATACAGTCAACTCGAAGGCATAGGGATAAACTTCAGAAAATACGATGAAGAGGGATTGTTAAGGTTCGTAAAAATGCCTGTGGTTTCGCCAGAGGAAGATATGCATCCAGTGCTTGACACAATATCTAAACTTGTCTTGGATTTCAATCCTAGAATTGTTGTTGTAGACTCGGTAACACCGTTGCTTGAGAATGTAAAAGATAGAGTTACTGCAAGAGCATATCTACAGAACTTCTTCTGGGAACTACAGAAAATTATTAGTGGAACTGTTGTACTTATCTCAGAGATCCCTATAGGAGAAGAATATGTAAGTATAGGTTGGATAGAATTTGTTGCTGATGCTGTACTAATTCTTAAACACTATGTTAAAGGTAGTCTCATAGAGAGAGTTATGGAGATTAGGAAGATCAGGGGTAGGAAACTAACAGTTGCAGAGGTTAGGTTCACAATACAGAGTGGGAAAGGCATTATAATCCATAGACCTATAGTTTTAGAAGAATTCAAAGCACCTCTTAAACGTAGAGTTATAGCTATTCATAGAGGTAGAGATGTAGAGGTTTCGGAGATAGTTTCGCCACCTCTATATACATACATCGAATATCCATCAGGTTTAACATCGTGGCTACCTATAGCCTACTCATTATTTATTCATCTCGTGGATAGAAATACTAAAATATTATTCGTAAGCTATAACTATAGTGAAACAGAGTTAAAGTATTATCTATCCCAAGTGCTAGAGCGTTATGGAGTTGATAACGAGACTATAAATAAGATTTTAAACAAGATTATCTTCATATCTACTAATCCCGCTGCTTATACACTTCACGAATTATCTTCATACCTGTTATCAATTGTTGATGAAGTTAAACCAGATACTCTATACATGTTCAATATTTCTACTGCATGGTTAACAATGAAAGAAGATCCAAGAGATTACGCTATGAAATTGTATAACTTTATATTTGAAGTAAGATCTAAAGGTATAGATATTGTTAGAATAGGTTGTTTTGTAGATCCTGTATTTAGCAATATGAATAAGAATCTTGCAACACATTCAATAATCATTATGTGTATAGATCAGATATGTAGCGACTACGTAATCCATGTTACAACACCTAGCGGAGTATCTAAACTAAGTTGGAGAGAATTTGAAGAAGCTACGAGAAAACTTATAGAGATTGTTAAAGAGGTGTACAGCAAAACCTAGATAATAAACTAGATAATAAATATTGAGAGAATTATCAATAATAATCAGTATATGCAGAGATAACAAGAATTCGAAGGATTGTTATCAGCGAAGGACCACTTCTTCACTACTCCGAACGATCCCGGGGTACCTCATCACCATCTATATACAGTGTTTAGGAGATTGATAAGTATTCCTAGTAATTACCTCTAGATGTTAAAGAATTTTCCAGAAGAATTAAAGAATATATATAGCAAGGTTGAGCTGTGCGGTATATTGAAAAGATTATATCATCGTTTAATTTATTGAAGAAAATATTTTCAAATATTGATTAATTCATATTCGGTATCTTTAAATATTGAAGTTGTTATTTTAACTAGGATAGGTGTGTTTATCTATGATTGATAAGATAGATTTAGATAAGGTATTGAAAGAATCTATCGAAATTTACAATAGGTATAGAGCCCCTGAAGCAGTAGTAGAGATCCTGGGTATAGATAAGGATATCTTGATCGCGAAGTTCTCAGGGTATTTCTGTGTTACATGCGGTGTTATTGATTGGATAGAGGATTACATCTATATACTGAAAGATCTAGGTGTAGATGCTCAGATAGTTAAAGTTGATTATTTTACAGAAGATAACTACGTACTTGTAAAGATAAGGATAGTACGTTATTAATACTCAACTACTTAACTAGTTAGCTAATCTTTCTTATCGTGTTTCACTAGATACAAAAGTTATGTTGAGTATACTCAGTATACTCAGGTATACTGGGTATAGCCGAGAGTTTTATAGGTATACTCAGAGTATACCTATAATCGGGTGAGATAAATATGGTAAAACTCGGTTTAATAAAGGCTGTGGCAACGCCGATAAAGAACATGTTTAGCAAAGCTGGTAAAACTATTAATGAAGGTATTACTGAGAAGGGGATAGGATCTTTGAGTATTGCAAATGCGGGTATAGTAAGAGTTAAAGAAATCTTCTGTATACCGTTAGTACCGGATACGATGTGTTACGAAGTATATGAAGACGGATATATACATGCTATTAGGTAAAGCTAAGTAAAAAGTTTTTGCTTCATTATCGATATAACTATAACCATGTTGCGAAATCAAGAATATCGATAACTTTAGATAACTTAACGTGTTTTATTGAAATTCTTAGAGTATTTTCTCTTAACAGTTTCATCTTTTCATCTACGTTACGTATCTATAAACTTCGTATTAAATCATGGTGTACATAGAGTTAGCTTATATATTAAGCTAAGCTTACATTTTCCTCCTCTTGCCCAGTATATACTTCTCTATATCTTCGAAACTCGTTCTGGGAATCTCGGCAGGTTTCCCTATAGGCATTATGTATACGGGTATCTCATATTTATTCTCGGCTACAATTTCAGCTACTTTATCGTCTATGAAAGCTCCTATAGCAACGGTTCCAAGTCCGAGAGCTACAGCCATAAGGTATACGTTTTGTCCTAGGTGTCCGACGTCCATAGGTACGTACCTAACTCTACCTCTTTCACCATAGAACATAGTTGTTCTTTCGAAAATAGCTGTAACTACGATATTTACAGGTGCTTGTCTAATCCAGTCCTGGTCAAGAGCAGCTTTAGCAAGAGCATCTCTGAAATCACCTTTCTTTATCTGTTTTAATGCGTGTTGCTCTACTATATATCTGTATACCCCTGCCTCGATATATCCTCCCTTCTCATCAACAACACCTTTCTCCCCAACAACAGCGTAAACCTCTAGAGGATAGGTAGCACCTGCACTAGGCGAAGCTCTAAAACCTCTACGAGGATCTGTAACACCGTAAGCAGCCCATAGAATCATAGAGAGGTGATCCATATCTATAGGTTCTTTCTTAAACCTCCTGATACTCCGTCTTAAAAGAATAACCTCTTCCACACTTATAGACGATATTTTCCTTGGAATAGGTAGGAATACGTAGTTAAAATCCATATCAACACCTAAACTATATAGGGTACCTCGAAAACTAAAAAACTTTAACCAAACAATAACCAAATCCGTAGAAAGTTTTAGAGCATACCTGTAGAGGTTCAGTATATGCGTTATCATGAAACCTTGGTTATGGGAGCTATTGTAAGAATCTACGAGGATGGATCTGTAGAAATTGTTTCAAAACCAAAAGTTCTACACTGTCCATATATGTACAGGGTCTATGGTATTAGGGTTAGTTGTGATGATGTTGTAGAGCATGTAGTTAAAGTTAAGATGGTTTTATATGGTTTGTTTACACGGAGAAGAAGATTTGATTTTGGGAGGATAGTTTCTTTTGGGACATCGGAGATTATTTCGTGGGGATTAGGTAGAGGTGTTTTTGATTGTGCTGTTGTGGTATGTGATGGAGCTGGGACTGTTATTACGAAATCGCCTACGCTTGTTCAAGGTATTGGAGCTGTTATGAATGGGCTTCTCAAGACATATCCTGTAATAGAGGTGGTAGAGGCTATAGAGAAGTTTGGAGGAATTGTATTGGATAAAGATGAGGCTACTATAGACCAGGTTAAAGGGGTTTTAAAAGCTGTTGATATTGGGTGTAGAAGGGTAGCGGTAAGTGTTATCGGTTTAAGGTGTTGGGAAATCTCAGAAATTAGAAGAATTGAAGATTACGAAAAGATAGATATAACTATTTTCTCGACATGTAATACGCTAGCTAAAGAAGAGTGTGTTAAACATATAGAGAAAGCTGATTACGTATGTACATGTGCTAACCATATGCTTAGAAAAGCGTTGGCTAGTAAAGTTCTTATGCAGTTAGGTGTTACAATACCTGTATATATATTGACGAAGAAGATGAAGGATGTTGTCCTAGACTATATTAAGGATCTAGACGAAACCTTGTTGATTAGAAGAACTTCTATACCATACGAAGAAACTTACACAGCTAGATGCACAGAATGCGAATGGGTATAACAACTCTGTGGATGCTGAGGAGAAGTTTAAAAAGATCTGTTGTATTTCTATATGTAGGGCTATTTTCTTTGAGCAAGGATGCTATCTAAAGCTAGTAATGCAGGTGGTGAATCTTTAGCTATTCTCACTTTAGCTAGTAGTTCTGATGCGTTCTTCTCTTCCTCGACTTGTTCATCAACAAACCATTTCAAGAAGGATTCAGTTGCTTTATCTCCTTTACTTCTAGCTAAGTCAACTAACCTCCATATTCTCTGCGTATTCGTAACTTCAAAATTATAGAAATCTTCTATAGCTTCTAAAACACTACCCCATCCACTCTTAGGTCTGGGAATATCAAAGAACTCTACTTTTTCACCTCTATCAAGTATATAGCTATAGATTTTCATAGCATGTTCGAGTTCTTCTTTTGCTTGTATTTTGAAATAATGAGCAAACCCTGTTAAACTTATGCTCTCGAAATAGGCCGCCATTGATAGATATAGATAAGCGTTTTGTAGTTCCTGGTTCAATTGTTTATTTAGGGCTTCTAAAAGCTCTTTATCAATCAAGTTCCCCACCTACTATATATTATCAAGAGCTCCCTATATATATCTACACTTAATGACAACGTTATTTCAAAGGTATTTATCGAGAAAGCTTGAAAAATATTATGTTGATTAGAGGTTGCGATTACGGCATTCTTTATTCTAGAAGTACTTTGTTTACCCATTCAGCTATATCTTTAACACAATCTCTCCACCCTATCTCGTGGATTGGTGAATGTCCTTTACCTGGGTATATCTTCAATATCTTGATTTTCGATCTCGCTTTTTCAAATGTTTTTCTACTAGCTTCAAGAGGTATTATGTTGTCTTGATCTCCGTGGATAAGTAGTAGAGGTTTTGATATTCTATAAACATATCTCCAGAATTCTCTAGAAGCTCTCCAGATTTCGTATAGCAACCTTACTGTTGTATCTTTTAGAACTAGAGGATCTTCAGCTACCCCTCGGATCAGCTCTTTATCTATCCTCTTCATACCTTCCTCTATCTGCTCAGGTGTAAATGGTAATCTAATTCTCTTCCTAGGTGTTAAAAACGACATAATGCTTAGAGTTATCCTGGCTTTAAGAGATGCAGGTATTAGAACTGCAGGAGCTATACCTACAACAGCATCTCCAACTTTGCCGTACTTAGCTGTATACAGAAGTACAACTAGACCCCCCATGCTGTGCCCTATGAGAACAGTTTTCTCTCCACCGAATCTATTAATAGTGAACTTGGTGAAGTTTTCTAAATCCTTGAGATAGTCCTCGAATGAATCTATATACCCTCTATCTCTCTCACTAGCTGTTTTACCATGCCCTCTCTGATCATATAAACAAACAGCGTAGCCATAGTTAGCAAGCTCTTTACCTACATGAAGATATGCACCGCTATGCGAAGTATATCCATGGAGAAGAACAGCCATAACAAAGAACTTATCAGGTATAACGCATCTGTAAAACACTTTAGCATCGTTTTGAAGAGATACATAGTCCTCTACATATCTCAATACAAACACCGATCTAACCTACCTGTTAAACCTGTATATATAGAGTAATCACCGAATACCATTACGTTGCTTAGCATTGGTATATTAAGTTCGTAAGAAGAGAAATCTTTAGGGTCACCGGTTATAGAGATCGTGGTATAATGGATCCTAGCTATGTAGAGAAAACCCGAGGTATATACAGTACCTTAGGTAGAGCTTTACCTAGGTACACAATATCGAGAATATTTATACAAGATTACGTTAAGCTATGTCTCGTAATTCTATGGATAGCTATGGTAAGCATATACATCACATCTCCGTGGGTTTCGTATAGCGGTAGAATTGTTGTTCTTGAATCTGTAAGCACCTACACAATTATCGGTGTAGCTGTTAGCGCTAAATCATTTACCTTAACAGTTAGAGGGATTAATATAATCAGACTTTTAATAGATTTAGAGACATATAGATACTCATTTCCGTTAGCTATCTTTATACCGATACTGTTTATAGCTATCCTGATAACGATAATATTCAATATTAATTGGTGTTCTGCAATCCTATCCTTTGTAGCGATGATTTTTGTAATAGATTTCTACAGAAACTCTGAATCTCTTCTACACTTCTTCATCTCCCGTATTACACCGCTTGTAGTAGAGATTAATAGTATCGATCTAGGGGTAGGATCTTTAGCAACACTACTTATATCTGCATCTATAGGTATTCTAAGTACGTTATCTATGCTTTGGAGAGAGGAGAAGAGATAGTTTGAAAATCATAGTTTATCTAGAAGTTCTCTAAGCTTGTTCCTAACATCTTCTACACTTCTATAGCTCTTCAACTTCTCGATAACCTCTCTAAACATCTTACCAACTTCTCTATCCTGGAATAACGCTGACAACCCTTCCTCTATAATATTTTCATCTAGGTAAACCATTTTAACAGATACCCCTCCATCGATAACTATGTTTACACCTGTAATCCATGAAGCTTCATCTGAAGCAAGGAAAGCTACTAAAGCAGCTATATCCTCAGGTTTCCCTACTCTTCCAGCCGGATGCCAAGAATGATCAAGAGGTGTTAACCGGGATTTTCTAGGAGGTACCTGCCACTCCGATGTATCTACCCACCCAGGTGAAATAGCTATAACTCTTATACCGTATTTAGCAAGAGAAATAGCGAGAGAATGGGTTAAAGCAATTAAACCTCCTTTAGATGCAGAATAAGGTTCTGTATTAGGTTCTGATTGAAATGCTCTTGTAGAAGCAATATTCACTATAACCCCTTTCCCGATCTTCATATATTTAACAGCATACTTAGCACATAGCCATGCACCTGTTAGATTCACATCAATAACTCTTCTCCATTCATCAAAAGTCTGCTCCTCTAAACTTTTACCTGAGGAACCTATACCAGCATTATTAACTAGAACGTTGATTGCTTTAAACTTCTGGTATACAAGATCCATAGCATTCTTCACATGTTCTTCATTAGAAACATCGGCATATATATAGATAGCATCTATACCTTTAGACCTAAACTCGTTAACTCTGTACTCCCCAGCTTCTCTATCTATATCTAGTATAGCCACTTTGCATCCCTCAACCCCCAATCTATAAGCTATAGCTGCACCGATACCCCTAGCTCCACCAGTAACTACGCAAACCTTACCATCAAATCTACCCATAACCTAAACCCTGTAACCAGATACCGTGGACAGATTTTATAAATTAATAATGTATCTGTATCTACTTGACTAACTCTACAAGCTATCGATATGGATGTAAACTTGTTATATACCTAAGTTTCCAAAGGTTTAAATACTTCTCCCTCTTAAATATTTTTGACGAACTACCGAGTATAGCTATGCTGTTGATTTTAGTATAGTACAAAACCCTAGGTTAGGTATGTCTAGAATAGTTTCACAAAGCATTGAGAGGTATAGAGAGAATTGTTTCAGGACCAATACTTTCGACGATGTTTAGGTTAGGTTTTCCGCTTATGATAACGGATGTAATTATGCTTATATACAATTTAACTGATGCTTATTGGTTAAGTCAGTTTAGTAGCTATGCTTTAGCTGTTCCTAGACAGACATGGCCTATGTTCTTGGTGTTCAACTCTATCATTATAGGTATTACTAATGCGAATCTAGCTATACTATCCCAGTACATCGGTGCTCAGATGTATGATAAGGTTAGCGAAACAGTTTCAAAGTTTTTCACTGTTTGTTTAACGATATCAACGATTCTGTTTATCCTATATGAATAACTTAAATACTATATGTTTGCTATACTTATGAATGTTACTAAAGAAATCCTAGCTGATGTTTTAGGCTATGCAGAGCAGAAATAATAGCGTTGGACTGTATAAGTTTCGGTTTCAGCATATCTATTTCAACACTAATGCAAGCCTTCGGCGATACCCATACCCCTGCAAGAGTTATAGGGATCGGAGCTATTTTGAACACCATCCTAGACCCTGTATTTATCTTAGGCTTCAACATTATCCCGCCTATGGGTGCTCGCGGAGCTGCTATAGCAACAGTTATCACGAAGTTATTCAGCAGTATACTACTCTTCTACTTATTCAAGAAGAGGTACCCGGAAATCAGGATAAGTTTCTCGAAACATATCGATAAAGAATGGTTATCCCTAAGCCTTAGAGCAGGTCTACCTGTAACCATTATGACTATCGCTGATGGTTTTGCATTCGCTTTTTAGCAAGCTCTTGTCAATATTTTCGGTGTTGCAGCTACTAATGCGTTCGCTATAGGGTTCATAGTCTTCGATATAGCTAACGTAATTCTAAGAGGGTTTACAATGTCTATAAGTATAATGGTTGGGTAAAACCTTGGTGCAGGAAATACTAGAAGAGCTAGGGAAATAGCTTTAACAGCAGTTCACACAATAGCATTAATTGTATTTACAGGAGCTCTAATAGTCTTCATGTTCAAGGATCAATTAGTATCGGTATTTACAAACGATGTAGATATAGCTTTTGAAGCTAAGAAGCTTGTAAGTATTATAGCGTGGATACTACCTTTAATGATGTTATCATTTTTATCTATGTCTGTAGGTAGAGGATCGGGACATATGTTATTCCCTACTGTAAACAATATAGTTAGATTCTGGTTGATCAGAATAGGTCTAGGCTACATACTAGCCATATCATTTGGCGCGGATGTCAAAGGCGTATTGATATCTATTACGTTATCCGAGGTTGTAGGAGGGATAGCGTCGTATATGTGGATTAGGTATGGAGACTGGGTCAAACCTATAATAAAGCATAGAGCCTTATTGCAAACCCAATCAACATAGTAATGAAATAGCGATGGCTTTAACTATACCATGAATAACTCTACGCAGTAATTGACTATTATCGATGTTCTAAGTCTCGAAAATATTTTAAAGTTTGTGTTAAGTTTGTTGAAGATACGGTGGTGGTATGGAGCTTGTTAAGAACGGTATCTCTATCAAGTTTGTTATTGGGGATTTAACGGAATTCGATGGCGACGCCATTGTGAATCCTGCAAACAAATTCTTGGTGATGGGTGGAGGTGTTGCGGGAGCTATTAAGAGGAAAGGAGGTAAAGAGATAGAGGATGAAGCAGTTAAGTATGCACCTATAGATATTGGTCAAGCTATTGTTACAAATGCTGGGAAATTGAAATGTAGAGCTGTTATCCATGCACCTACAGTTGAAGTACCTGGAGGTAGATCTACTCCTGAGTACGTATATAAAGCAACTTTAGCATCATTAAAGGTAGCTAAAGAGAAGAATTTCAAAAGTATTGCTTTTCCGTTGATGGGTGCAGGGGTTGGGGGTTTAGCTGTGGAGGAATCTATTGAGAGCATGGCTAAAGCATTCGAAGAACTAGGGCAAGGCCTCTCTATTCATATCTATTTGCTGAACGAAGAAATACTCAGTAAAGTGATCCAACATCTTAAGAATCTTGGATGGAAAGAAAAGCTATAATGATTTTGTACGTGAAGTACTTAGATAGATCAATATATAGACAGATCTTATTCTGGTAAGAAGATAGCTATACCTAAACTATAACCCTAAGATATGGCCAAGTATAGGAAAATAAATACTTATAAATAGCTACTCTAGATAAGATTATTGTAGTTGTTGAAGATCTGCGGTATGATGAGAATGGCTGTAACTAAGTTGGTGCTCGATGTTTTAAAAACAATTAAAGGATCCTCAATTGTTGAGCTAGCTGAGAAGTTGATAGAGATACCTGGTGTACATAATGTGGATATAAAGGTTAATGAAGTTGATGTAGAGACATTGACTCTTACTGTAGTTATAGAGGGGGAAGACCTAGACTTTGCGAAAATTAAGAACATTATAGAGAGTACAGGTGCTGTTATCCATAGTGTTGATGAGGTAATAGCTGTTAAGAAATAAAAAGTATTGTGATGTTCACGAAGAGGATCGGTAACCGGTATACTACTCATATAACTATGACTTCTAGATCCGACCTCCTCCCCACTCGCAGAAACCCCCACCCTTTAGGGCGGTGAGGTTTTGGATTACATCCCCTCTTTTTGAGGGTTTAATCCCAGGCTGGGTCTCTGGCCCGTTGCCCCTACCCAAGACAGGGTTCGGGGCTATGGATAAGCTGCTTATCATCGCCAATAGCTCAAAGAGTTTAACACTCATCACTAAAAACAATTAAACAAAGAGAATCTACAAACTTTTCCCTTATCCCCACCTTAAAAGACGAAGCTTTCAGTTGTAATCAGTGGAGGTATTTCATCTTCATTAAATATATGTATTTTATCTATATATGCGGTAACTTAGTTGACTATCGATAATTTGTTGTAAGAGGTTCGAATACAACAATACATGGGAATACTGTTAGAAACTATAGATACGGGGGTCTAGGAGGTGTTCGGATGTACGGCGATTTCATTAAGATCTACGAAAAACGTAATATTAAATAATGATTATGGAATAAGTTTTGAAGGTAATCATTTTGAGATATACTGTAATAACATAACAGGTAACAATTATATTTGTTTCAGGATCTTCAAGTGATGTCGTAGTATATGATAATGTTATAGTGTTTAACGGAGGTAGTCATGAGCCTTTCTGCGGTGGTCCTGGGGCAGGTGTATGTATCTATGGATCTGATCACCATAATATAACATTCTATCACAATAGTTTCATTAAAAACTATCCTGATAACGAAAAACAGGTTTATCTCACTATCGCTGGCTATAAACGGGATAACGATTATCCTTTTGAATGTAACTATTGAAGTGATTACATAGATATAGATATAAAGAAGGGGGTAAAACAAGGTGAACCAGGATCTGATGGAATTGGCGATTCGATATATTCAAGTATCTCTATATCCTAAAGAACAAGACAGATACCCTTTAATAAAGAGCACTCTATGCTCTAAGAGAACCCAGCTCATTCTAAATCCACCTCCAAACATATCTACAGAACCTCCATTAATAAAGATTTCAAAACAAACCCCTACACCAACATCTATAACATCAACGATAAAATACCATTAGCAAAACTCCTCCAATAAAAACTACTTCACTGCCAACTTGTACAACAATTAACATTACTAGCACATCTATCACAAATAAAACGATTCCACCAACGACAACAATAACGACAACTGCTCAAGTATTCACAAGTATTGAAACTACTACAACAACCCTTCAGAAAACTTTTGATACGATTATAATAATAGTTGTTAGTATAATAAATCGTTACTAGTATTATAACTATCTCTATATTGAGAAGACGAATGAAATAGTTTGTACAATACAAACTAACATATCTTTTTATACATTCTTAAAATACCTATTTACAAGCTTTATAGAAAATTGAGAAATTTTGTGTTAATAGATTATAGATATTATTAGTATTGAGATGGTTGTCAGGTTAATTAGCAAAATAAGATTTTGACGATAAAACTGTACGTACTTCTAGTTAGAAGTGGTGATAGTTAGCTTAATTATTAAGACATGGGGGTAGTTCATCTATTGAATGTTTTTATTTTTAGTGAACAGTTTTTGATAAATATCTTGGGCTATCTATAGGTCTATTCAATATTACCCCTAGTTTGTAAGCTAGGAATTGTAGTGGAATTGCTAGAGCTATAGGTGCTAGATATCTAGATGTGAATGGTATAAGCACTTTTTGTACATTACTTAGTTCATGTATTTTTGTAGTTGTTTCAAATCCTATGACTGTAGTTGTAGCTTCTTTCTCTATTGCCATAGATATGAGGTTGTAAGTATCTTGAAGAGCTTGTTTTTCTATAGGCATTATAAATATTGTGAACATTCCTTTCTCTATAATTGTTTGAGGACCGTGTTTGAATTCTCCTGCTTCAACACCTTCAGCATGTATATAAGCTGTTTCTTTAAATTTTAGTGCACCTTCTAAAGCTAGTGGGTATGTTAATCCTCTTGACACTATGTAACCACTTCTACAGTTCGCAATACTTTTTGCAGGTTCTTCTGTTTGTTTCTCGATGATCTCCATGTTTTTCTCTAATTCTAAGCTAAACTTCTTTATCTCGTCTACTCTATCTCTATACTCTTTATCATCAATCCTCTTACTAGTTTTACCAGCTCTTAAAGCTATTAAGTATAGAAGTAGCAACGTAGATGTAAAAGTTTTTGTTGCTGGAATAGCTAGCTCAGGACCTGCACCTATTGGGAGGTATAGGTTGGAAAGATTAGCTAATCTAGAGCCTATATAGTTGGTAAGTCCAAGTATTGTAGCTCCTCTAAGTTTAGCTTCGAAAACAGATGTAAGTACATCACCTGTTTCACCTGATTGCGATATGGCTATAACAACTGTTCCTGGAGCAACATTATCTACATGGTATAGAGGAAATTCTGCTGCACTTACAACAATAGGTGTTACCCCAGCTAATTCAGATAGGTAGTAGGAACCTATGTAAGCTGCATGGAGACTTGTTCCATTGCCTATCATAAATATCTTCTCTGCATCTACAATAACTCTAGAGGCGAACGATAGGTATTTCTCTTGAACTGAGTAGAGTGTTCTTAGAATAGCTTCAGGTATCTCGTATATCTCTCTAAGCATGTGATGAGGATACCCATCTCTATCTACATACTTACTATCGATATCTAGTACCTTAAGTTCTTTACTTACAACCTTACCCTCGATAGTTTCTACATGTACACCATTTTGGTTAACTATAGCTATCTCCCCTCTATCAAGCTTGAAATACTTATCAACAACACTGTATAGAGCACCTCTACCAGAGGAGATAACGATAAAATCATCAGAAATACCTACGTATAGCGGAGGTCCTCGAACGTATGCTGTAAACATCTTCTGTTCCAGGTCTAGTACAACAACACTGTAGAACCCGTCGATATCTTTGAGAACTTTTCTAAATGCTGAAACGAAGTCGTAGCCTTTACCAATGTTTTCCTCAATCATGTGAGCAATGATCTCGAAATCGCATCTAGATACAACTCTATGTCCTTTCAGAACTACTTCATCCTTTAAAACCTCGTAATTAGCTATAGCCCCATCCCCAGCTACAGCAACCCTACTCCCACAATCAACATGGGGTTGGGTATTCTCTATATGAGGCTTGCCATGGGTAGCATATCTTGTATGTCCAAGAGCGATCCACGAAAATACCTTATCCAATCCATATCTCTCGTATACATAGTCAATCCTATACACATCCTTGTAAACAACAATACCATCTATAGGGATAGCTATACCACTACCACTAAAACCTCTAAACTCTAAAAGTTTAAGACCTTTAACAATATAAGGTATAACGTTATTCTTTTTAATAGATAAAGCAGCATATATACCACCCATAGCTAACACCGTGAAACTAACTTACTCTAGCACTATGAAAAATCCGATAATCAGCGTTAATAAGCATAAAAGTATATCAAACCTATGTAACTGTAAGGATCTTAAGTATTGTTAAATCTTAGATATCTTCCTAGAAGTAGCGATAGCAAGGATAAAGTAGTTATTTTAGGTGTGTAATAACAAGGTTTATCTAATAACCTCGTGAAGAAGCTATATCCATCGATTTCACTTTTTGATGAAGAGTTTGTAAGGATTCTAAAAGCTCTCAACTAAAAGATTTTTAAACCAGGTTCGGGTAGTGTGATACAAGTAAGAGGGGTATCGCTAAGATAGGGTTTGGTTATGGATAATGTTAAAGTTTTTAGAACTGGGGTTGAAGGTCTTGATACCTTAGTAGGAGAACTTTATCCTCCTTATACAGTTCTAGTAGCTGGGCACCCTGGTTCTGGTAAAACAACGTTAGCAGCATCTATATGTTATTTCAATACTGTTAAAGGGAATAAATGTCTATATGTCACAGTTTACGAAGAGAAGGAGAAGTTCTATAGATTTATGGAGAAACTCGGTTTAAGGTTTAGAGATGTTGAGGAAAAGGGTTTGTTTAAGTTTATTAGATTTCCACTAGCACTTGATGTAGATAAAGCTCTCGAGGTTATATCTAAAACTGTTTCTGAGGAGAGTTTCGATATAGTTGTTGTTGACTCTGTTACAGCTTTAATAGATGTTCTTAAACTAGATATTGAGAAAAGAGCTCTACTCCTCAACTACTTCTACCAGTTACCAACAATAACGAACGGTTTACTGATATTAATAGCTGAGCTTCCCCATAGCAGAGAGGCCTTGGATCTAGGTTCAGCTGAATTTATCGCTGATGCTGTTATAATATTGAAGAATGTTATAGAGGAGGGATTCGCTATCAGGTTGATGGAGATCAGGAAAGTTCGTGGAAAACCTATACACATAGCAGAAGTTCCTTTCACAATGGTTGAAAACAAAGGTGTTAAGATATATGTTCCACCAATACTCGAGGAGATACCGAAGCAGAAAGAGGAGATATACCTGCCGTGTAGATATTTAAATGAGAAGATAGGTCATGTACATAAAGACTTCGTCGTAAACATATTCTCTCCACCAGAAACGGTGTACGGGAAAGATGCTCTACTACTCCTCCTATCTATGGCTATAAAATACAACCTTAAGATACTGGTAATTAGCTACATATCTTCTCCAGCAACTTTAAGAGAAACATTGACTCTATTCCTTCATGATTACGGTATTGAAGAGAATCTTGCTGCAAAAATCCTGGATAACTACGTAGTTCTCAAAGGTATTAATCCGTATGCACAAAGCTTAACAGAATTAGCATCTAAAGAGCTTGAGCTTATCGATCAATACAACCCGGATATAGTTGTTTTCCACGGAGTACACGTTATTAAACATGACTACGTTAAATATTTCAGAGAACTGTACAACCAGATACTATACCTTAAGTACAGAGGTATCGGTATTGTTAGGATTGGTAATTGTGTAAACGAGGAAAGATGTGCAGATGAAGCTTCTATATCGGATCTAACATTCAAAATAGAGAGAATTGTTAAAGAAAGTGGTTACGATTTTATTGTAAAGATATTTAGAAGATTCAGAGACCCACAAATAGTATCTAGTCGTGAAATAAGATTATGCTTAGAAGAAGCAATTAACGATATAAAGAACCGTTTGGAGAAGATCCGAATATAGTTTAAGGAAACCTCGGTAAATCAATAATCTTAATTATAGATGCTGACAACGTAGATATGGCTACAGTTACTTAGCTATAGTAATACAAAGGTCTACGTGTTCTCTAAGACCTAGAACCCAAACTTTACAATTTTTACCATGAATTGCTAAACGTAAATACTGTGAAATATATTCTGAAAATTAGTGTAGTTCCTCGATGAATTAGTGAAGTATTGATTTAAAAAAGGTGTATCACTTTCTTCTCATTATTAGTGCAGATATTATAAAAGCTATAGCTGCTGCAATAACTACAAGTACTATTGTTATAGTCCACTCAGTTACAAATTTAGTTGTTGTTACAACTGTCGGCGATGTCACGGTGTGAATTGTAGGCGTTGTTATTACCATGGTTGTAATCCTCTCGGTTATTATAGTCGTTGGTAATGTAGTTGTTGTAGGTATAGTTGTTGTAGCAATTCTAGTTGTTGTTTCAGTAGTTGTATAGGTGGTTCTGAATGTTGTTAGTATAGTTGTAGGAGTTGTAACTATTCTCTCAATAGTTGTAGTTCTAACTGTAGTTAAAGTATATGTTGTTGGAGAAGTAATCGTCGTCATAATTGTTGTTGGAGAAACCATTGTATAAGTTGTCATTATAGTAGTTGGTATAGTGCGTACCACTGTAGTTTCAACTACTGTAGTATATGTATAAACAGTTGTATACGTTATAGGTACTACTGTAGTTGTTTGAACTACTGTTGTAGGAACTGTCACCGTGGTTATGATGGTGGTAAGTGTAGGGATTAAAACTGTTGTATAGTAGTAATAGGTAATAGTGTAATAGTAAGTGATTGTGTAATAGTAATACTGATCCCCTACAATAGAAGCTAGTGTAGGAAGATTTAGCGAGGGGATAGACATTATCATAGCTATAGATATGATAACTAACGGTATTAATAATGATAATGCTTTTCTCAACATAACTTTACACCTTACAGGAAAAACTTAGTTACGACGTCACTTTATAAATTTTGCGTTTCTAGATACTATTAAAGATGAAGTTAATTGCATCGTTTGTATTTACTATTAAGTCCATTTCAAGATCTTACAGCTACAGATAGGTTTTACCACTATACTAAAAATAAATGTAGAGCTATTATCTATATAGACGAAAAGTATTAAAACCTTGGAGTTCTTGAGAAAGAGTTTCTATCTCTAGTATACGGAATTAATCTCTAAGTTATAGATTATGTAGTACTTGTTAATGTATGTTCTCTAGGTACAAATCTTATACATAGGCGTGGTTTATCAAAGCCGTAATATGTACATATAACTACTCCTCGACGGTTTATACCATATCCACATAAAGCGCATCTTAAGTACATCTAGTATCAACCTATACTATATTTCCTGTATGCAGGTTTATATATGTTTAAGCAAATAGTTGAGGATATTAAAATAGGTATTAATATATTTCGGTAATTGTGTACATAGTAAGGAGAGAAAAATAGCTTCGGGATTCCCGAGGTATTTAAATATCGATCTTTTTAAACCCTTACAATAACTGATTGTTCCGTAGTAATGCTGGTGGTGAGGCTATGGTTACTTGTAGTAAACCTGTAGTTGTTGTTCATGGTGGTGCCGGTAGATGGGATGTGGATGAGGATACTCGTAAGAAAGCTTTAGAATTCCTGAAGAAAGCTTCACAACTAGGTCTAGATACCGTGATTCGCGGTGGAAACGCTGTTGATGCTGTAGTTGAGGCTATTAAGGTTTTAGAGGATTCGGGTATTTTTAATGCTGGTGTTGGTAGCGTTCTTAATGTTTTTGGAGAGGTGGAGATGGATGCCGGTATAATGGATGGGAAGAGTTTTAGAGCTGGTGGTGTAGCTGCTGTTACAAGACCTAGGCATCCTATAGAACTTGCAAGGATTGTTATGGAGAGAACAGATCATGTAATCATAGTTGGTAAAGGTGCTGATAGACTAGCAGATCTCTTCGGTCTCGAGCCTAGACCTCCAACACCTAGTAGAGTTGTGGATAGGTATAGGTACTTGATGAAGAATATGGAGAACGTTAGGTACTGGAGAAAACTTAGAGATATCCTTAAGCTTATGATCCCGGTTGTAGGAGATACCGTTGGTGCAGTAGCTCTCGATAATGATGGTAATGTAGCTGCAGGAGCTAGTACAGGTGGTGTATGGCTGAAGTTGCAGAGCAGGGTAGGGGATTCCCCTATACCTGGAGCAGGATTCTATGCCGATAACCGTGGTGGTGGTGCTTCTGCTACCGGTCTTGGAGAAACAATCATTATGACAGGGCTTACAAGAGTTGCTGTAGAGTTTATGGTTAGAGGTTTGGATGCTGAAAACGCATGTCTAGAAGCGTTGAAGATTCTAACAACGATGTTCGGTAACGATACAGCTGGTATCATAGCTGTAGATATAAAGGGGAATATAGCGGCTGTACACAATACCGAGTACATGCCTTACGCATATGCTTGTAGAGATAGGGTTGAGGTATTCTTTAGAGGAACTGTTTTCAGAATCTAGCTAATCGATTAAACCTATATTCTTAGCAATCTCTTTAGCTGCTTTAACAGCTTTACTACTACTTGGTAAAGATAGGAGAGGTCTACCCTCGATACTATACCTTGCAACAAGCTCGTCTTCAGGTAACGTACCTGCATACTCATATCCAATACTTTTAACGAAATTAGCTATCTTCTCCTCAAGATCTTCAGGAATTCTATTCCCAACAACATAGAACTTCTCTGGGTTTATGTTAACCTCTTTCGTTACCTTAATAATCCTTTCAGCAGTTCTCAAACTCATTGCTGATGGATCTACCACAACTATCAACGTATTTACATATCTATCAACTCTCCTATTAAGATGTTCTAAACCTGCCTCCATATCCATTAACACAACGGTGTAGTTCTTGAGGATCCTGGTTAGTACCCCGGTTAGAATACTGTTAACGTAGCAGTAACATCCTTCACCTTCGCCACGACCCATAGCTATGAAATCGAATCTCTCTAACTCTACAAAACAATCTCTTAATACCCAGTAACTCAATATAGATGGTTTATCTACACCTTGTTCTGAAAACTCTAACATTTTAGATCTAAACTCTTCCACAACATCGCCTATGGTCTTGTCTATCTTAATACCCAGGGCTTCGGGAAGGTTTGTAGCTGGGTCAGCATCTACAACAAGTATCACGTCATCTACTTCGTTCTCTAGCAAAACTTTGAGTAGTAATGCTGTTAAAGTTGTTTTACCTACACCACCTTTACCAGATATAGAGGCTATGAACGGTCTCCTCATAGCTTCACCTACTTTCCTCTCCAAGGCTTTATCTCCCTGCTCCTCTTCCACCACGTCGGGAAAAGATCTGGTTTACCTGGTAGTATGAACCCTGCTTCGTATTCCTCCATAAAATTCGGATCCAGCATAAGCTCTATAGTCGCTATATTTTTAGCAACTTTCTCAGCTGCCTCTACATAGTCTCTAGATAATGTTGTTAAGATTGCTCCTCCTAGAGATCCGTTACCTATATACTTAATCTCTGCGTTAGGAAACTCGGGTATCATACCTATAGCTATCGCGCTATCTATGTTAAGGTATCTCCCGAAAGCACCTGCTATGAAGACTTGTTTAACTTTGAATACGTCTAGCATCATCTTCTTTAAAAGTATCGATATAGCTGCACATACAGATGATTTAGAGTCCATTATGTTGTATATATCTTTCTCTGTTATAACTATATCTCTCCCTATCGCTGTTTCCTCGGCAAAAGCTACTACATATTCATAACCATCAGGGCCTTTCCTTATATACTCAGACTCTATACCTCTGTAGAACTTACCCATAGAATCTATAACCCCGTTAATGAAGAGCTGGGCAACTAGATCTATGTACCCGGAACCACATATACCTATAGGCTTTACATCCCCTATAACTCTATACCTAGCTCTCAAGGTGTTAGGGTCTATAACAACACTCTCTATAGCTCCCTCAACAGCTCTAACACCACATCTAAGCCCCCAACCCTCAAAAGCAGGTCCTGCTGGAGCTGTTGTCCCTATGAACCAGTATCTACATCCTATGACGACCTCTGTATTGGTACCTATATCTATTAGTAGAGCTGGTTCATCTTGTTCATGGATACCTGCTGTAATTATATCCCCTACAACATCTCCTCCTAGGAACCTCCCTGAACAGGGTAGCACATATAGAGGTGCATTCCTGTTTATATCGAGACCTAGATCTAGCGCTTTCAATATGTAGAACTTGGGCTCGACTTTAACAGGCTCTTTGAAAGACTTTATAAGGGGATACGGGTTCTCTCCTACGAATAGGTAGGTCATAGCTGTATTCCCAGCTACAGATGCTATATATATTCTACCCCTATCTATACCTAGTTTTCCGCACAACCTTCTGACTACAGTGTTAACTGTATCTACAACAGCCTTCTGAAGTTCTTTTAATCCATTGGGGTTAAGTGCATGAGAAATTCTCGAAACTATATCTTCGCCAAATATCATCTGCTTATTCAGTTCAGAATCAACACCTATCACCTCTCCTTTGGATACATTGATAAGAGCTACAACGATCTTCGTTGTCCCTATATCAACACCTATACTATATACCTCGCCATCCTCATTCACATCAATTACAGAGTTGTCGAAAGGGTTTATCACAGCATAAGCTTTTCCATACCTATTGAGAAGATCCTCAACTTTCTTAACAATGGATTCGCTAGCTCTATAGAATAGCATTATCTTAACTATATCTCCGTAATCAGATATCGGGATTTTGACCAGTATAGGGTTAGGAGATACTGTTGGTAGAAGTACTTGAGTAAGAAGCCTGGCTTTCTTAAACTGGCTCTCAGGTGGTATGTATACCTCTACATCGTTAACAACTTTAGCTAAACATGCTAATACAAATCCTTTAGCAATTTCATCGCTAGATAGAAGTGTTTTATCGTGTAGTTTATGCTCTACAACACCTTTAACAAGTACTTTACATTTACCGCACAATCCTTTACCTCCACAAACACTCCTTATACCTATACCAACACGTTGAGCTATCTCTAGTATAGATGTACCTACCTCAGTTTCTACAACAATATTGAACTGAGGGAAAGATACTTTGACGGTCTTTCTATCCACACTACTTCGCCTACAATCTCCTACTACCTATTCCGTAGTATCGCTGTTAATAAGCAAGTAGTTGAGGATATATTGAAACCTATAAGAAAAACCTAAGTTTGGGTAAGCTCTTTCAATTTCTCTGATGCCCAGATCTTATCGAGGAATTTACTGATTTCGTTAGAATCCATAGGCCCTACAACTACTTTCCATCCTGTTACATCCTCTATATCTCCTGAAACTCTAGCTGCTTTTCCAGGTATTATCAAGATTCTATGCTTAACTTTTTCATCTAGTTTAGATGACTTTAATACCTCTAGAACTTTATCTCCTGTAAACTTCTTAGCAGCTACAGAAACGTCTACTGCAAGACCTTCGGTATCTATTACGATTAGCCATGCGTTGATCTTGGATTTCTCTAGATCGCTCATAACTATGCTGTAAGTTAAAGCATAGTTTGTTGTAACTAGTACAGGGCTCATCTCGTTTGGTTTACCTATCTCTCTAACACCAGGTGGAACAGCTACAGGTTTTCTAGGGTCTGTGTATAGCCCGAATCTCCACATAACCTGTGGTAGTAGGACCCACCCCTCTAGAGAATGCATTATAAGTATATCTGCGTACCTAGTTGTAAGCATTGTGGCTAGTACTGCTTCCCACCACATCTTATCCGTGACATCGCCTTCCACCAATGTCCACGCTGATATAGGTGTTCCTAGAAGTGGATAACCTGTGTATTTCCATAGATCATATGTTGCTTTATACCTTAGCCATGTGAAAGCTTTCAACGTATATGCGAGACCGTTGGGGCCTACAAAGGTTCCGGGGTCTAGAACTAGATCCTCTATCCCGTAGCCTTCGCTAATAGTTTTAACCAAGGATACAAGTGTATCGAGATCTCCTGGAGAAGCTATGGCTAGAGCAGTTTCGAATCTCTTCGCGAGCTCTGCTAACTCTCTCCAGTTATCTTTTGTAGCTGCATATATCAGAGGTTTGTAGTTCTGTGTCAACACATTTAAACCTGCTTCGATAACCGTGGGGTTGAGGGAGCATAGTATTAGTGGTAGGGAAGAGTTCTCAGATACTATTTGAACAGTTTTTGCAAACTGCTTTGGGTCATTGGTAGTAGACCTGATAGCTATTAGGTCTAGCTTAAGTTTCTGTCCAACGTATTCGTATTCGAATTTCTCTATCCTCTCGATACGTTTCAGAATCGCATCTCTATCCATAGAGTCGTCGATATCTATAGCTATAGCTGTTGGGTTCATATACCTTAGCTCATGTCTATACAGAACATATTCACCACCAACTTTAACAATTTTCTTAGGGCTTCTTAATACAACCTCTTTCACTGGGGGGAGTAGGAGCTCTCTCAATTTCTTAAGGTTCTCTCTATATGTCTCCTCCTCTACCAGCGGTGGGCATTGCTCTACCTTCGCCTCTAGGTTAACAAGTTTAACTGCGAAAGCCATACAGTTAGGTTCTCCACATTTACCACAGTTTGTTTTCGGGAGCAGCTGGTAGATATCTATGGGTGCTGGGGGTTTCCATGGCATAGGCTACACCACAGGGATTTTAGCTGAAAGCCAGTCCAATGCTTTCTCAGGGTCTCTAGGCTTGGGTTCTGAGAATAGATACTCCCTCAGACTCTTCATCACCTTAACGCTGAGCGGGTGGAGCATCATGAAGTAGTCAGCTCCAGCTAGTAGACATATAATACATGTCAGTGTTTCCCATAGAGGTCCTCTAATCTCTCTAGGTCCCCAGTAGGGATCCATAGCCATCCAAGCTTCTCTAGCACCCCAAGCATTAGCAGCTCCTACATTGAATGGATGCTGGAGAAGTTCGTTCCCTAAAAGAGCTCCTAGTCTAGCGCGTTCCATAGCTGTGAAACCGTACTCAGTTCCATAGCCAATACCACCGATGTTTAGATCTAGCATTATCCTGTTCCTGGGAATCCACGTATATACCTTCCTATTGATCTCCTCAGCTTTCTCAACACTCATAGGCGAGAAATCTATTACAACAGCGTTTGTTTTAGCTATGTTCGGGCATACCTTCTCCAGATCCATATCCAGATTTAGACTATTTATGACTATGCCTTCGCTTGGGAACGCTTCTACAACTTTATTGAATACAGCTACATCTTTTTCAGGATTACCACTACCACCAGCGATTACAGGTACTTTAACAGCTTGGAGTATCCTATCAACATTTTTAACAGCTTCTTCCGGTGGAGAGTCTTTGATTGACGGATCTGTGCTTATAAGGTGTAGATCTACTGCTTCAGCACCGAACTTGTTAACCCAGATCCTCGCCCATTCCTCAGGGTTGTCAAGAGCATCGCCGAAAACTATTCTAACAGCTCTCGGCAAACTTATCTTCATATCAAATACATCTCCACCGAAAGCTGGTGGATATGGTGGTTTATACCCTGTTAAGTAGTAGTAAGGTGGTAGCTCATGACCACCTAAAACTATGACCCTATCCCTAGTCCCACCCTCACTCCTCGTAGCACCTAACTTAACCTCAACAACTTTTCCAACGAATTTCAGTTTAGGTTCTTCAAACGCGAGGGTCATTAACTCAACAACTTTCTTACCTACAACCTCAACAGCTTTAGCTACAGCGACCCCCGCTTGAACCTCTGGCTTAGCTTCAGCTACAGCTTTAGGTGGCGGAGTAATAGCTACTGGGATAGGTAGGGTTTCTAGTATTTGTAGAGGTAACTTCAGCTCTACTTCATCGATATTTATATCGATGTTGTAGAGCTCGACAATACCCTTTTCGAGGGCTTCAGCTATCTTCGCTAAAACCCCTATAACCTCGGAAACTCTCTGAACATCTTCATCTCTACCGCTTTTCTCAGAAACGTTTTTCCTTTGCTTATGTTCACTCATCTTTTCTCAACCTCGCTCCTCTTTATCACCATCTTCTCTATCCTTACCCTAACACCCTTCATAGAGATACTTACCTGGGGACCTCTAGGCTGTACTAGTTGTGTTGGTATGGTTACAGAAACCGTTATACCTCCAGGTGCAGGTACTGTTAAAGTCTGGGTCTGGGTATAGGCAGTAGGTGTAGAAGCTGTTGCTGGAACTACTACATGCTGTACCTGTGGTGCAGCAACCTCGGCTAGTTGTTGAGGTAGCTGTTCAGGTTTGGGTATAGCTGGTGTAACTTCTTTCTTTACCTCAGCTTTCTCTACCTTTGCCTCGATCTTCGGTTTCTCTTTCTCTAGAATCTTCTTAGCCAAAGGATGTCCTTTTTCTACGAGGAACTTCTTAAGTTCTTCAACAGTTTTAACCTCTTTCTCTGTGGGTATCTTATCTCTAAGCTCTGGAGGGATAGCGTCTAGAACTTTCTCCTTGAGTTCTGAAGGCATCCAAACAATTCTTGTCCACCCACCATCAGCTTGGAATAGCTTTCTACTCCTCAGATACACAAGACCTATTCCTTGGAACCCTGGTACCTGCTTACCTCCACCTACAGCATCAGCTATCTGACTAAATCTTAAGCCTATCGGTGTTACCCCTGCGAAACCTCTATTAACAAGACCAACACCGTCTACCTCAGGTATATAGAAAGTCGCTATCTCAAAGCATCCACATATCGTTGGTGGGTACTCGAAGAGAGAGTATATCTTAACCCTCTGTATAGCTCCGTTAGAGAACTTCTTCACAGCTTCGTTAGCTCCCTCATACTCTCCCCCGATAGGGTCTATACATCTACCTTTAAGAACAGGTTGTATAGGTCCTTTAGGATCTATCTGTGCTGATACCATAGCGTCTAGCCATGATATAGCTCCGCACGCTGAAGGTCTCTCGGGGGTTATTATACACACATGTGTAGGAGCAAATGATTGGCAAAGCTTACAAGCATAGAACATATCAACATCTTCATCTTTAAGCATTAGAGCTCTTCTATCTCTTTCTTCGTAAACCTTAAGTGCTTGAGGATAAAGCATTTCAACAACTTTCGCATCTGTTATAAAGTATATCCTCAGCTTCTCTAAGATCGGGAAAGCTGATTTGAACAACCTGTATAGAACAATCCCTATATACTTGAAGGAGTTCAAGCCTTTTTGATAAGATCTTTTACTAACTCTTAACCATATATCGTATCTCTGGTTCAGATGCATATATCCTTGGATATAGTTGCTATACTCGTGAATACGTCTCTCAAGAACTCCTTCAGCTTTCTGATCGATACTCTTCCCCGCACCCTCGATTATCACAGCGTATTCATAGCTCTTACCCTCGCTCAACTCGTTCAGATCTGGTCCTACAACGATTATCTCCCCATCCTCAACCTCGTTGAGAGACTTGACCAGGAATAACTCGAATTTGTACTTAACTTTAGGTCCTCCAAGCTCAACAAACATTTCAGGTGCTCTAACTCTCTGACCTTCGTACTGAGGACCTACGTCTACAGGTATATCTGTGAACATTCCTTTAGCTGGTGGTGGAGGAACCTTAAATACCTTAACAGGTATATCTGGAAGTATCTTGGTTTTCTCGATAATCTTTATCTCTAGACCTCCCCCGTTGACCACTATAACAACACCTCATAATATTATCTAGAGCGGGAATTTAAAAACATGATCATCTTCTCTACGCCTTGGCTGTAGAAGCTTTTACTAGCTCAATTAACTGCACAAAGTTTTTATACCATATGTTTAGCGGTAGTGGGGGTAGGGTCCATGTGGCGTTGGGTTGCGGATATGGATCTAGGGATAGGGTCTGTATATCGGGTCTATAGTGTTTTATATGGTTAAGTAGTAGCCATTGGTAAGCATATCTATGACCTATGAATATCAGTAATCTGTACTGCTTTAACTCTCCTCTCGATATTTTCCTCACCATCTCTAAAGGGAACAAAATTATGTAGTTTTTGAAGCCGATATCTGTAAGTTTTTTCACAATATTCGAGTCTGATGTTATTATAGGCGCGTTTATTGCTATCGATAGCTCTGCTATACGGCTAACCACATCTCCTACAGTATCCTCTACATCTTTTATCGCGGGACCTATAAAAATAGCTATTTGACCTATGTTTTTCTTTATTATTTCAGCAACTCTTGAAATATCTGTGATAACTGTTGCTTTTATAGGTCCTGGGGGTATATCTCCTTTTAGCCAGTACTCGAGACCCATTAGCACCACCTTAGATATTGATACCTTCTCTCCTCAATCTATACTTCTCAATAACTTCTTCTAGCGCTGTTGGGTTTGGTGTTGATGGTTTCTCTCTCCACCCAACTTCTCTTAGATACATCATTACTTCGTCTCTGTACGTTATAGGTATATCAGCTTCTGTTCTTACGTATAGATGTATATCTGGAGGCAGTTTATCGCTTCCATAGAACTTCTTATATAGAGATATATAGTTTGTTAATTTGATAGCTCTTCCTTGAGGTGTATCAGCTGGTCTTATACAGAGCTTAGGTATCATAACCATCGCTTCTTCGAATGTTTCTGCGGCATAGAATAGATGGAGAGGTGAAGGATCGAACCTTAGTTTCTCCCCTGTTACAGCATCGTAACCAGTCCAAGCTTCGTCATCATATTCATCGCCTAACAACATCCTTCTATACTTAAGCCCATGAGGACCGACAATCACTGGGACACCTAAACGCCAGAAACCTGATGCAATAGCAGCTGCTTTCTGGCTCATAGCACCCCATGCAACTCCTACAGCCCCGATTCTATGGAGGATATAGTCAGCGATTTCAGCGTAGTTTGCTCTCAAAGGTAGCTTAGCAAATATGTTCGCAATTTTTATTACTGCTCCTGCGATATGGGAATTAGCTACACATGAACCTACATTAACTATCCCTCCAGCTTCGAAAACCCCTGAGAACTCTTCATAAGGTGTTTTACCTTCCTCATTTTTATACATAGCTATAGCCATAGCTGAACAACCTGAGGCTGTAACTATGTATCTTCTAGAAGCAAACTCCCTAGCCATAACCCCTACGTCCTGAGCACCATCAGGCCAGTTAGCACATCCAACGAAAGCTACAACACCTGGTATAGTACCTAAAACGATATCTCTTCCAACAGCTCTAATCTCTGTATCTTGTATAGGTCCTCTACCAACTCTACATTTATACGTTTCGTTAAGCATGGTATCTTTTGCTGAAGCAAGTATCAATGTAAGTATGGGTATATCTCTTGGGCAATCGTATTCGCATCTCCTACAAGCAAAACACCTTCTATATAGCTCACGAAGTTTAGATAAATCACCTTTAGCAGCGGTTATGAGAGCTGTTGATATAGGTAGATTCTGAGGACAATTTCTTTCACAGTTCCTACACTGTGTACACTTTTTAGCGTATTCAACTATATCTTTTTCGCTGAACAACCCCCATTTATACCTAGCTCTTAACGGAGCTATCTTCAGAGCTACTTTAACAGCTACTTGAGCAGCTCTCTCTTCATCGAGTATTAGAGCTCCAGGTATTTTATTATTTATAAGCTCTTCTACAACAGTATCAGGATTAGCATAAGTTTTATCAGGTAGACCTCTCATAGCTTTATCTGTTGTAGCTATAAGTATAGCTCCTACCCTCTTAACCTCCTCAAGAATATTCGTATAGATACACTGCTCATCTATTACAACAACATCAGGTATACCTGTTCTAATAAATCTTAATTGCCATGAGATAGGGCCTACAATTTTAGCCCTCTTCTTCTCATACCTAGTAATATCGTGAGCTGTACAACATAAACCACATACTTCTACTTTATCTCTTATACCTAAAGCCTCTAGGTAATCAATTATAGCTGCTGAAGGTAGAACATTATGACCTATAACCAGGATTACAGGTTTTGTTGGATCTACAACACCTATACCTAGATCGACCAGAGGAGCATTAGGATCTGCTTTAGGCATTCCTAGAGAAACTATTTGAACAACATCAGCTATCTCCAGAGCAACGTGGTCTAGCATTCCTAAGTGCAGAACTTTGCTCTCGTAATCCCTCCAATCCCCTTCCTGACCTGTGTGAACAGAAGCTAATGTTTGAACAATCTGTTTCTCAACGTATTCTAGAACTATTTTGAGATCTCTAAGAGTTCTAGGTTTAACACCTGTTACAAGTCTTGTTATAGGCATTTCGACGTATACCTCACCTCCCAGGTCTATAGAGGTATCCTCTCCATACCTAGCTATAAGCTTATCAAGAAGTTCTCTAGCATGACTAGTATGAGTTGAAGCACCTATAGCACAAACAAGTGTTACTAATCTAGACTGTTGCTCAGATAAATCTAGTCCACAAGAACCTCTTTTACCTCTAGAGAGATCGCATCTACCGTATGTACATAGACAACATAGATCGCAATATGGAAGGTACAACGGTTTATATCTCTTCAGAAGTACGTAATCCCAACGACGTAGAGTTGAAATAGATGGAAATGGTGTAGGACCTGGAGGTTCCTCCCATTCCTCAACTATGTACCCTATACTTACATCGAGATCCTTGACCTCGGTAGAGGGTGATCGAAACTCTTTTAATCTTAACCTAAACTCTTTGAAAGGAATACTCAATCAATACACCTAGCTGTAGCTTTCTAGATGTTGAGTATTTAAGTATTTCCTTTTTGACACTATAGATATACTCAAGAATTAAGATGAGGATTTATACATATGTTGGAGTATAGACAATATCTTGTCTTTTAGTGCACTTAAAGATGTTATAGCTGGTGACCCTGGTTTATAGTCTATCAATGAAACTCCTCTATAATCAGCTTCAATAACAGAGGTATCGAATGGAATCCAGTGGAAAACTTTCCTACCTATGTTTGTTTCGATGAACTCTATATCTTTGCTATCCCTAACTTTATTCGCCACAACTTCAAGTTTTTTAACACCTATATCTCTAGAAAACTTCTCGATTTTTGTTGCAACATCAAGTGATTTTATAGATGGTTCAACAACACATAGAACTAGGTCTACACCTCTTATAGCACCTCTGCTCATAGGCTCTAAACCAGCAACCATATCAATTATAACAAGATCCTTCTTACCTATTATGAGATGCGATAGCAAAGCTCTTAGAAATGCGTATTCTGGACATAGACATCTCATACCCCCCTTCTTAACCTCCCCAAGTTTTAAAACAACAACGTTATCAGGTCCCTTAATCCCGAACTTCTCTACAACATCATCAACTTTAGGATTCAACTTAATGAAACCATCTGGTAGAAGTGTTCTTGATCTAATGAACTCCTCTTCATCGAAAAGAACAGGTGCTTCATCTGCTACCTCTTTAGGTATCCCTACAGCTGTGGCAAGGTTAAGACTTGGATCAGCATCTATAGCGATAACATTGAGTCCTTCTCTCCCTAGGAGTCTGGCTAGGTTTGCAACTATAGTTGTCTTACCTACCCCACCTTTACCTACAACAACTATCTTCATAACCTAGCCAACCGATATAATACTAATGCTCAACTTTCTTCAACACAACTTTATGTTGTATAAAATCTATATACTCTATAACCACATCGAAAACCTCATACTTCCTCCCAGCTATATCTATCAATACATAACCATTCTCCTTAGGAATCATCGACATAACATCCTCTGCAATAAGTTTCAATTCACTACCTTCTCTTACATAGACTTTAGATTCACACATAGATTAACACCTCTTTTACACCTTATTCTCTTTACCTACGGCTGTTTTTAAACCTTTGACTCGATGTTAAATCTTGCATTATTTGACGATATAGAGCTTAAGTTTGTATAGGTCTCAAGCATTACTTCAGGATATCGTCCCAGAAAACTTGATCTCTAACCTCACCTATCACGATAACCTGTACCTCACCATCCTTAATAATCAAGGTTTGTGGAACAGAACCCGCAACCCAGGGACTAACACCACTACTCATCTCAATATTTGAAAGCTTGAGGAATAACTCGTTAGCTACCTGGTTTTCGTAAAGCCATAGCACTGTATAGATATCGCGATACTTTGGATTACCTGTGAAGAAGTTATACATAGCTAGACAGTACGAACATCCTTTAAACCCAAACATCACTATACATGAACTACTAGAACAATTTATATGTGTTAGCAAATCCTTGGTGAAGTTCTTAATAGCTGTAGAGTTTACGTATGCTGTAATCGATGTTCCCTCGTATAGCGGTACACCTTGCTGAACACTAGTCGAAGGTTTCATAAAGAGTATTATAGCGGTAACGATCATGAGTATAGCTATACCTGTTAAAGCTAGGAGAATTGGTTTAACTCTTGATTTCTTTCTATACCTAGCCTTTCTGGGTTTCGACATGTTAACACTTAGTGAATCGCTGTTATATTGAGAGGTCTCAGAATAGCTATATTCACAGAAAACTTTAAATAATTACTTGGATATAGATTTATGGTTTCTCTCCATATGGTCATTAAACATAGTTCATGAATTCAGATAACGTTGAAAAGCATATTATAGCTTAATGTTTTCGAGTACCTCTAGCACGCTATATTTTAGGTGGTAGATATGGTAAAAGGTCTCTACATACTGGTTATCGAGGTTGTTAAGGATATCTGCATAGATATAGGTTCTCTTGGATATATTTGCCTACCTACGGGAATTTATGGATATGTAGGTTCTGCTAAAGGTTTCGGGGGTATCGAAGCTCGTATTAAACATCATTTGGATAAACGTAAGAAGAGATGTTGGTGGCATATAGATTACCTCACTATTAGAGACGATGTTAAAATTTGCTGCACTATTTTTGCTGAAACTGTGAGTTTAGGCGAAGAAGATGTTGTTATAGAGATGCTCAAGAATAGCTGTTGGGAGGTAGCTGTTCGGAGATTTGGTTCAACTGATAAAAGATCGCTTTCGCATTTATTTAGGTGTAGATGTAGTTATGATCTATGTGTTGAAAGTTTAAAAAATGTTTTCGCTGATATTGGTTTAGAACCACGTGTAGAGGTATATTCTTAGCCTGTTGAGGGCTGCATAGGGTGGAGAGCTGGTTGGATATCTTGTTAAAGTGGTTTCGGGAGAATAAGAGGAGGTTTTCTTGGAGAGAGTACAGGGATTGGTATAGAGTTCTTGTAGCAGAGGTAATGCTTATCAGAACTAGGTCTGAAACTGTTGAGAAAATCTATAGAGGTTTCCTGGAGAAGTTTCCTAAACCTGAAGATCTTTGTAATGCTTCTATAGAGGAGATCGAGAATTTCTTCAAGAGAATAGGTCTTGTTAATAGAGCTAGAAAACTTAGGGAAGCTATCTGCTTAGTGATTAGTAAATATGGAGGAGAGCTCCCATGTTTGTATGAGGAATTACTAAAGCTACCTGGCGTTGGTAGGTATGTAGCTAGAGTTCTCTTAACTAAGGTGTGTAGGAAACCTGTACCTTTTGTTGATGGAAATATCGCTAGATTTGCTAGAAGATTCCTAGGAGTAAACAACATGAGTATAGAGGATGTAGAGTTATGGCTTGAAAAAGCTGTTCCTACGGAGATCCTCGAGAGTGTAAATATAGCGTTACTAGATTTCTCAGCCATTATCTGTAAAGCTAAGAACCCTAGATGTGACTCGTGTCCTCTAAGAACTTTATGTAGTTATGGAGCGGGATTGAAACCTTGATAATTATGCTGATCTTTTGAAAAAGGTAGTACCTGGGGTAATGCTTAGATTTCTCATATATGTAGCAGAGCTGAGGCTATGGTGAAGTATGTCAACACTGTAACTATATCGCCGATACTTGTTACAACTGGTGCTGATGCTGTTGCTGGGTCTATCCTGAGCTTGGCTAATAGTATTGGTAGTAAAGCTCCTACAATATCAGCTACATAGCAAGAGGTCGCTAAAGCTATGGTAACTGTTGTAGCTATACTTACTGCAAACACCGTATTTCTTGTTGATAGGAATGGTATAGCGAAACCTATTGCAAATGCTAGAGGTGCTAAGAATAAGAGCATGAATGTTGTAGTTGCAAATTCTTTTAGCAGAACTTTAGCTACATCGCCTTTAGATACCCTTACCTCGCCTATTACAAGCCCGCGTAGTATTAATGCTGATGCTTGAGAACCTATATTACCGGAATTATCTGCTAGAATGGGCATGAAAGCGGCTAGTATCGCTACCCTCTGTATAACTTCCTCAAACGAAGCTACTATACCGCCTGTGATAAGGTTTATAAGGTATAGGTAGATAATCATGGGGATTCTCCTAAGAGCAAGTTTAAAGGGGTTTGCAGCTATGTAGCTACCTTTTATAACCTCTACGATACCACCATACTTAAGCAGGTCTTCCGTATGCTCGCTAATGACAACGTCTAGTATATCGTCTAGAGATACCATCCCTAAGAACTTCCCATCAAGATCTGCAACAGGTACTTCAACAAGATCGTAAGCAACAGCTAATTTAGCTACTTCTTCTCTATCGCTGAACGGATCTATGTATACCCTCACCTTCTCTACACAGTCCCTAAGTTTTAGATCTCTAGGTTTAACTAAGAGTGTTTTTAGGTCTACGTATCCGATAAGCTTTCTATCTTTATCGACTACGTATATGTAGCTATGCTTATCGTATAGACCTAGCCTAGCTTTATGGATATAGATATCTAGAGCTTCCCCTACAGATATATCAGCTTCGAAAACGGGGATCTGCGTCGTCATGATCCCTCCAACGCTTTCCGGAGGAAACTTCAGAACTTTCTGAACTTCTGTAAATATATCGCGTGGTAAGAGCTTGAGGATCTCTACTCTAGTCCTAGAAGGTAATTTAGATAAGATATCTGCTATCTCGTCTACATGTAGTTTAACCAACATTTTAACTACATCATCGACACCTTTAACTGAAGCTATTTCAAATACTATCTCGTCGGGAAGACGTGCTAAAACAGGTACAATATTAGGTAGACTTGAGATTGCAAACAATTTCCTCCTATACTCACTACCAAGCCTCAAGATAACATCCATAGCTTTAGGAGGGTCTAGAGATTCGAAAATCTCGACAGCTTTACCTACTTCATCTCTATCTATCAGCTCTATAATCAGATCTACAACCTCTTCTACTGTTTGCATACCCTCACTCTTATCACTAAACCTTAAACTTAGACTTCTTTATAAGCTCTCTGCATATCGAAAGCATTGATTATTGTTTAAGCTGAAGAAATTAACTATTTACGATGTTACTTCGGTTCTATCCCTAAACAGTATTTATAGCATGTTTGAGCAAGGTACTCTATGTTTTCTAGAGGTGTTGGTGGATATACCTCTATATGTATCATAAGCCCTCCGTTTTCTGTGTTTAACTTTTCCACAACGTTTTGTATATGTCTATAGATATCTTCTCTAGATCCATAGGGGATCAGCTTTTGTCTATCGATATCGAGGTCTATACATATTCTCCCCTTGAGTTTTGCTGAGATATTCTCCACTCCATTAAGATCCTGTATATTTAATATATTGGGTCCTGCTTCTAGGATTGTATCGAATAGAGGTGCTATCATGCCATCACTATGGAAATAGACTAGCGAATTCATACTCTTTACTTCTTCGAAGAACTTCTTATAATATGGTAAGAAATACTTCCTTAGATGCTCTATCCTTATAAGTGGACTTGTTTGACTTCCTAAATCTTCTAGAAATAGAACTACATCAATTCCCTTACTATACTTTTTAGCAATTTTCAGTAGACCATACTGGTAATCAGCGATTTTCTTTAATGCGATTAGGAATTTTTCATCTCCTCTATATATAGCTAGGGTAAGTTTGTTGAGAGGTACTACATCCATAAGTTTTTGAAATAGAAAATGATGTAAGCTGAAAGCAACGATTCTCCCTTGCTCTTTTAGTTTATCAAAATAGTTGAAAAGCTCTTCCCAAGATATCATAGGTTTTGGATCTGCGTAACCCAGTGGATAACCTTCTTCAGGATCAGGTAGACTCCAATCCTTTACTCTATCTAGATCTTCGAGTGGATACTGATGGGGCTGAGGTCCTAGACCTGCGATTCTATACCTCCAAACAGTTCCAAAAACATCTCTCACATACCTATCCTCGTATAGATCCCTAGGTATTTTATCTAGCTTTATCTCGTCTGGATCGCGATCTGGGAAAGCTAGAGGATACTTCTTGATTATCTCCACGAGTTTCTCTCTATATATGTAAAACATTGCCCTCGTTAATATAACTCTGCATGGGATAAAATCAGGTTTCAAAAATTTAGCCGCTCTAAGATAATTTTCTCTAAAAATAGATCGGTATATCTTCAAATCTAATCCACAGCTAAAACTATGCATTGGGATCTCCTATAGGGTTTTCTTCATTAAAGGATTGTTCTATTTATTGAAAAAGTTTACACTTAATTAACAACTATATATTTAGTGAGGTTAGCTGAAGTGTTTAGCCATTTCTTCGTTTCCAGGCATCTTCAGTAGAGCATCTATAACGTTATTCACTTGCTGCATATTCTTAGTCCTTACATCAATTACAAGCCACTGTACAAGAGCATCTCTACCTCCTTCTAGAAATGCTTGAAGAGCCCACTCAGCTCTCATCAATCTATGTAGTAGTGCGTATCTATATATCTTCGGTGGGGTAGGTCCTACAGGTTTAGGATGTATACCTTTGCCATCAGCGTAAATAGGTATTTCAACAGCTATATCGTTAGGTAGACCACCTAAAACACCGTTGTTCAAGATGTTTACGTACATTGGAGCTTTAATTGTTTTCCCTCCTGGTACAGGTACCTGGTAGCTATCCGTTGGTTTATCGTTGTATATGGCATCCATAAGCGGTGCTAGAAGTTCTCCGCTAGGTCTTGGAGGTATTCTCTGTGTTATAGGTGTAGATTCGTCAAAGACTATGTGGGCCATCTCTTGTATAGCTCTTCTAACGAAGAGAACTCTAAACGCATTACCAATCTCTGAATCAGGTCCTCCGTAAGGTCCATACCAATACTGTTTTGTTTTCAGATCCCAGTGGTATTTCCATGTACCACCTCTAACGCTATCACCTATGGGTAGACATCCATAGGTTTTATACATATCTATAGCTGCTGGCGCTAGATCTACATCCCATGGATTCGATGTGTGTTCTCTCCATACAGCCCAGTAATCCTCAGCATCTTCTTTAATCCATTCATCGATATATCTATAAGCATTCTCACCTCTATACCTAAACTTCGTTAACCATATAACATGGTTAAACCCTTGCATCTCGAATTCGAGATCGTTAAGATCTATAAGGTTCATAATCGTTTTGTAGCATTCTGGATCATGCATAGCACAGAGAGGTGTTATGTTCTTACCCAGCCTCTCCTTTGCAAGCCTCATAGCCAGGATCTCTAGCGCTGCTCTAAACCCTAGGAAACCGTGGCATATACCTGCAACTTTAACTTTTGTTTCTCTTCCAACAAGAGTTGTCAACTCTAGAACTGGGTTTGATACTATGAAGAACCATGCGTTAGGTGCTAACTCCTCTATATCTCTAGCTATCTCTAGATGTACTTTAAACTGATGGTATCCCCAGATAGTATGGTAGTCGCCTACATAGTTCCACTCAACTGCGTTTATACCGTACTTATACCCATATTCCTCCGATATAGCTCTCATAGTCTCGTAATATGTATAACCTTTAGCAAGAACTGTCGATATAACGAAATCTGCATCTTTTATAGCTTCCCTCCTATCCTTAGTAACATAAACTCTTGAAGGGATCTTCATCTCTTCAACATATCTTTTAGCAAACCTACCGATTATCTCAAGCCTATAATCATTTATATCCATAAGCCATATCTCAGCATCGCGAAGATCCGGTGTTAACCATATATCTATCAAAATCCTGCTAGTCCACCTAGCACTCCCAGCACCTATAAAAGCTATCTTAGGACCTTTCTTACCCATTTAACAACACCAACAACTTGATAACTATCAACACCCTAAAATAAGTTTTCCTCTTCATGAAACAGACAAACCTCCTCTCCACTCTAAAGGGCGAGGGCTCCCTTCGGGACGGTTCACATGTTCCCCCATCTATTCGGGGATACATCTGTCATCTGCAGAGCAGTCGGGGTGGTCAGAGATCCCCACAACCTGTTTAGTAGTTGCATTCCCTACATCCAGATACTTAGGAACAACAACGTTCTGATCCTATTTATAATCGAGAACAATTTGAAAGAGAGGAAATTTATAAACTTCCCCTCATCCCTGCTACAAATAGTGAGGCTTTTATTTGTAAACTATTATGTAAATATGTGAGGTAGGTTCTATACAAGGTTAAGAAGATCTTAATCAGATAATGTTCAGACCCCGCCCAGAGATTCTAGACATATCATCGGGTTTACCTCTAGATCCAGGTCGTTCATCATATGTATACATTGCTTCAACTTGGAGATTCTATCTTCTAGTACAGCTGTTAAACATTAGTACTGCTAACCTTATTACTTTAGCTATTTGAGAGGTGTTAAAAGTTTACGGATATAGGTTTCGGATTTATGTTTGAGAGATATGATAGGCAGATCAAGATTATAGGGGTTGAAGGTCAGAGAAGGTTGAGTAGATCTTGTGTTGCTGTTGTTGGGGCTGGTGGTCTTGGTTCACCTGCAATTCTATACCTAGCTGCTGTTGGTGTTGGGAAGCTCATTGTTGTTGATAAGGATGTGGTGTCGGTAACAGATCTTAATAGACAGATACTGTACTCTGAGGAAGATGTTGGGAAGAAGAAAGCTGTTGTTGTTTGTGAGAAGCTTAAGAAATTCAATAGCGGTATAGATATTGAGTGTATCGATAGAGAGTTTGGTGAAGAGATTGGTAGAGAGATTGTTAAGAAAGCTGATATCGTTGTCGATGCTCTCGATAATTGGGAGACGAGGTTTATATTGAATAAGTTATGTGTTGAGTATAGAAAACCTTTTGTACATGCTGGTATACATGGTTGGTATGGACAGATAACAACAATAATTCCAGGAGAAACACCATGTCTTGCATGTATAGTACCCAAACCTACTCCTAGAACAACGGTACCTGTTATAGGTGTTACACCAGGTGTTCTAGGGGTTCTGGAGGCTTCCCAAGTTATAAAGTATATCCTGGGGGTAGGAACGCTATTAACAGGTAAGCTCTTAATCATCGACTTACTATACAACGAGTTCAGAATTATAGAAGTGAAACGGAATCCAAAATGCCCAGTATGTGGAGGGATACAGAAACCTCAACCAGAGCTCTCTCCATAGACAACACCATCAGCAACTCTGCCAACACCTTTCAGTAGTTGCAGCAACCGTTCCCCTCTACCGAGAAAACAAGCTTTTCTAACTATATAGATATCGCTATTCATATACAGAACAAGTCCTACAAAAGACTCTAACTTTTTAAGAACCCAGGGGTATAGATTAAGTGGTACAACTACATAGAGATAATCAACTAGATCAGCTCTTCTAGAAATCTGTTTTAAAAGCTTAGATTTAGCCCTACTCTTAACCTCATAAACATAGACCACAGGTCTTCTCCTCTGATACTCAAAAGCTACAACATCTAACTCCATCCCATCTAGAACCACATGAGTATAAACCTCAAAACCAACACCTCTCAACTTCTCTACAAGCCTCTGAATAATAACATCTTCACTAACTTTACTCAACAACGTAAAACGCCTAAAACTAGAAAGCTAAACATAGCTATATATCACGCAGTTAACAACTTGCAGAACCAGATACACAACCAAAACTACTGTCTATAAGTATTTAAACCGGTTTAAATATCTATAGACAGTAATACCTTAAAACAACAATAACATGAAAGATTGTAAGGTATTACCAAGAGTACCCAACTAAACCATAAGCCTGAAACCTAATATATTACGTAAAGCTAACAGAAAAAACGGGCCGAACCGCCTGTGGTGTTAAAGTAAGTAGTATAATTACCTCAGTAGATGGCGAACCGGTCACCTCAAGGGTGATAAAGCCCTTGGGGTGGCTGATTCGTCATCTACTGAGGTAATTATACTACTTACTTTAACACCACAGGCGGGGCTAAACTCTTAGTTTACTTCTCGATGAAGAAGTTGCTACCATAGTTTTACTTGTTCAGCTTGGTCTAGGAACATCATCTTTCAGACCGGGTTTCTTTTCATCAGTTCTACGCTTAATGTTTGCATACTAATTTATCCTATATCAGTTTTCATGGTTTATGTATATATCTCTAACGTATTTAAGATCTGTTTACATTTTAACATAATGTACTGCTGTTCCCTATGATGAACTGTTGCCCTCTCTGAATTTTGATGATATGAACCTCCTCTGAGGAGAAACCAAAAAATCCTTGACTATGTTTTCAAATTTTCAAATGTAAGTATGGGGAGAATGTCGATATATTTATTATCTTGTTATTGAGATACGTAGTTAAAGATTAAAGATTATATACTACACTGAAACTATGCATTACTTGATTCAGCTAACCTGGTGGTGTAGGGTATGGAACAGATATTCGTTTTAGCTTTTGATCTTGGTGCTAGTAGTGGTAGAGCTTTGATTGGTAAGATTGATGTTGAGAATAAGAAGTTAGAGTATGAGGAGATCCATAGGTTTCCGAATGGCCCTGTGAGAATCGGTCGTCATCTGTATTGGGATGTTCCTAAGCTTTGGGTTGAGGTTAAGGAGGGTATAAGGCTTACTTATAAGAAGTATGGAGAGAAATTATTGTCTATAGGTGTAGATACATGGGGTGTTGATTTCGCTCTTCTCGATAGTAATGGCGAGTTAGTAGGTTTACCTTATTGCTATAGAGATCCGAGACGTAAAGAAGCTTATGAAGAGCTTTTGAAGGTTATACCGCCGGAGAGGATATATATGAGGACAGGTATACAGTTCATGCCTATAAACCCGTTGTACCAGCTCTACGCAATGGTTAAAGATAGGTCTTCTCTTATTCAAGCAGCTAGAACATTCTTGATGATGCCTGATCTAATCAACTACTGGTTAACAGGGGTCAAGGTATGCGAGTATACAGATGCATCTACAACACAGTTCCTAGATCCCTACACAAAGAGATGGGCATTCGATTTATTAGAAGAGATAGGTTTTCCAACAAACATATTTCCAGATATAGTTGAGCCAGGAACAAAACTAGGATCTATAACGAGAGAACTTGCTGAAGAACTTGGGATTCCGAGAACTATAGAGGTTATAGAGCCTGCAACCCATGACACAGCTTCAGCTGTTGCTGCAGCTCCTATAGACGATGATTCAGCATATATTAGCTGCGGTACATGGAGTCTTGTTGGTGTTGAGCTAGACAAACCTTTGATAAATAGGAAAGCTATGGAGTACAACTTCACAAACGAGGGAGGAGCTTTCAACACCATCAGGTTCCTGAAGAATGTCCAGGGTATGTGGTTTATAGAGCAGATAAGGGCTTCGCTAATGAAGAGAGGCTACAACTACTCATACCAAGAATTAACAGAGATGGGGTCTAAAGCTCCTGGTTTCAAGAGCTTCATAGACCCGGACGACCCTAGGTTCTTAGCACCGCTAGATATGATAGACGAGATCATGAGGTATCTGGAGGAGACGAAGCAGGAGAAACCCGATGGTATAGGAGGTCTTGTTAGAATTGTTTTAGAGAGTTTAGCTATGAAGTATAGGTACGTTATAGAGAGGATGGAGGATTTAACAGGTAAAAAGATTAAGAAGATAAACATAGTTGGTGGAGGATCCAGGAACTGGTTACATAATCAGTTAACAGCTGATTTCAATAATAGAGTAGTTGTTGCAGGTCCTGATGAAGCTACATCTATAGGTAACATACTTATCCAGCTCGCTGGACTAGGATACGTGAAATCTCTAAAAGATGTTAGAGAATACGTGAAAAACTCTTTCCAGATCAAAGTATTCGAGCCTAACCATACAAAACAACATGAAGATGCTTACACAAAGTTCTTAGATTTACTAGAGAAAACATCTAGATCAAGGTGACTCAATGAAATCAGGTGAAGAGTTGCGGAAAACTTTAGCGAAACAGATCTGCGAAGCTCTTAAACTTATATATTTAAAAGGATTGATAACACCTTTAACAGGTAACATCAGTATAAGGATAGGGGATAGGGAACACAATACTTATAACACCTTCATCTTTTATCCCAACAATAAGGTTAAAGTACGAGCTTAACCCAGAAGACCTCGTGGAAGTAGATCTAGAGGGAAATATAATTAAAGGTGGTAGACCAACAACAGAATTACCAATGCATATAGAGATATATAGAAACTGTGAAAAATGTAATGCTATAGTCCATATACATGGAATATATTCCCCACTACTAAACCCAGAGGACGACCTTTTCCTTGATACAGAGCTTAAGTATATTCTAAAACCTAAGATATGCTTTGTAGATGAGTATATACCTAGAACACATGAGCTTGCAAAAGCTGTTACACAAAAAATTGTTGAAGGATGCGAAATTGTGTACCTCAAGAAACACGGTGTTGTTACAGTTTCAGATAACCTAGGGATGGCTTTAGAGCTGGCTGAGCTAGCAGAAGTTATCGCAGCAAGAACCGTAGTTTCGAAATTACTACGAATAGCTAAGATATAATATTTCCTATATAGAGATCATAACCTACGCTGAAACTCATCAACATTTTTATACCTATATCTAAAAATCTTTAGATAGGTCTGGTGGTTCCCGTGGAGAAGATAAGACTCGGATTTGTTCCTCTACATAGATATCCATTTGATGAGAATTGGGCTCGAGAACTAAAGAACAGGTTTATAAATGTTGTTGAAGAGAAATTCGGTAACTCTGTAGAGCTTATCTATCCGACGGAGAAACATACTAAAATGGGCTTAGTTACAGATGACGATGATGCTGAAGCTACTATAAAGTTGTTTAAGGAAAGAGGTGTTGAAGGTGTTGTTATGGCTACGCTTACTTTTGGTGATGAACTTGCAGGAGCTAGAGTTGCAGAAGAATTCAAAGGATATCCCATACTCATCTTTGCTACGAAAGAACCTCCAACACTCCCTGGAGGTTTTAGGAGATCTGATTCTTTCTGCGGAACACTTTCACTAACTTCTGCGCTCTATAGAAGGAAGATACCGTTTCTCTTCGGGGGTATAGTGTTTCCAGAAGATAGCGAGTTTATTAAAGAATTCGATTCGTTTATACGTGTAACATCGATATACAGATCCTTTATAGGTGCTAGAGTAGGTCTTATAGGTCCTAGACCAGAGAGATTTGAAACTGTTACTTTTACAGAGGCTAAAATGGCTGAGAAATTCAAACAAAGAGTAGTTCACGTAACATTGTTAGAAGTTATTGAAGAAGCTCGAAAGTTATCCGATGAAGATCCGGAGGTCGTCAGGATTGCTAAAGAGATTGAGGGAAGTGTTGATGTATCTAAAGTTCCTAGAGATGTTATATTGAAAATGGCTAAGCTAGAGACTGTTCTTAGGAAGATTGTGAAAGAAAAGAAGTTAATTGGTCTAGGGTTTAGATGTTGGACCGAGATACAGAGGTACTACGGTTTATCTCCATGCCATGTACTAGGCAGGTTAACACAAAGCGGTATTATGTCTGCATGCGAAGTAGATATCTATGGAGTTCTAACAATGGTTATACAGTATGCAGCATCCCTAGGAACATCCCCACCATTCTTCATCGACTGGACAATAAGACACCCAACAAAATCAAACGTATTCCTTGCATGGCATTGCGGAAACGCACCACCAGGATTATTCTGTGCACCAGGTAAACTACTGTACCACAGCATAATGTATAGAGATGTAGGTGTAGAGAAATCCTATGGAACTCTAGAAGGAAGATTAAAACCAGGTGTTGTAACCATATCGAGATTAGTTGAATACGATGGAGAGTTCAAGCTATTCGTAACACGTGGTAAAGCTTTAGAAGAAGAAACCGAGTTCAGAGGAAGCTGGGTATGGGTCGAGGTACCAGATCTAGACAAAGTCTATAGAACCTTAGTAGAAGAAGGCTTTGTACATCACGCAAGCATGGTCTACGGAGACTACGTAGACCCGATAACCAAAGCAGCGAAGATCCTCGGCATAAAAACCGTTATTGTATAAACATTCAATTATATACATAGACTGTAACCAATAGCTAAGACTAAACTTCTCCAATCAATTAATAGATATTTATAAGTAATTAAGTTACTTCGTCTCGATGAAACTATGTCTAGACATCTTAAAACATTAACATAACTAATTATTATAGCAGGATTTTGTATTGTTTTACACTAATTAAGATATGTTCTAGAAAGATGTTGCGCGGTGAATACGTCCCGGCTTTACTCATCCTGAGCCGTTGAACGGCTCTGTTGTAAAGCCCGGTTAGATAGCTATTCTGTAATCTTTATAAGGTTTTCTTTGTTAACGCAATGAGTTCTTAAAAATTCTATATTGTTTTAGGTTCTTTTCTAGATAGGAACTCGTCTACAAGATCTTTAATAGAAGGTCCTTCAATTATTGTTAGTTCCCAGCTAACTCTTACAATAGGTTTGTTTATCTTTATCAGTTTCTCTATTTTAGCTGGTGTTGCTAATATAACTACGTCTGCATCGATATTGTTTATAGTTGTTTCAAGATCTTTCAACTGTTTCTCTGTATATCCAAGGCTAGGTACGACAGGGCCTATATGTGGGTAGTCTTCGTATATCTTCTTGATAACCCCTACAGCGTATTTCTTGGGATCTACAACTTCTGCCCCATATTTCTTAGCCGCTACGTATCCAGCCCCATACTGTGATCCTCCGTGTGTTACTGTTGGTGCATCTTCAACTACTACAACTCTCTTCCCTGCTACGAGGTTTGGCTTATCTATCTTAACCTCCATATCTGCTTTAACTATCTTAGCACTAGGGTTAACAATCTTTATGTTGTTGATAATCTTCTCGATATCTTCTTGTTTAGCTGAACCTACTTTTGTTATAATTACTGTGTCTGCTAACCTAAGATTTACTTCTCCAGGAAATGCTTTAACCTCTATACCTGGTCTAGTAGCATCGGTAACTGTTACCCAGTACCATGGTCTGAAGAAAGGCCAGTCGTTGTTACCCCCATCCCACAGAATTACGTTGCCTACCTTCTCTGCCTCTACCAACACCTTCCTATAGTCTATACCAGCTAGAACTACTGCCCCTAGCTCTAGATGGGGTTCGTACTCCTCCCTCTCTTCAACAGTTAACCTGTATCTATCTAGATCGTCTAGAGATCTAAATACTTGGACAAGGTTCTGCTCTATATCTCCGTAAACCATTGGATGACGAACAACAGCTACCTTCAGCCCTCTACCCACAAGCTCTTTAACAAAAACCCTTGAAACAGTACTCTTACCAGCTCCTGTTTTCGTAGCTGTTACAGCTAGAACAGGTTTAACGCTATCGAGCATTGTTTCTCTAAAACCTAGTATCCTGAAGCTACAACCTGTTGAAAGGATATACGATAAAAGTTTCCCTAACTCATCATACATTAAATCACTTAAACTAAGCACAACTTCGTCAACACCGAAGAACTTAACTACGTTCGGCAACATATCTATAGGGTATATAGGTATCCCGTTAGGGTAGTTCTCTCCAGCAAAAACAGATGGACATCTCCTAAACTCAACACCTGGTATCTGAGTAAATAGGAATGCTACAACCTCGATCTCGGGATTGTTTTTGAAAACCATGTTGAAGTTGTGGAGATCTCTACCACCAGCACCTACTATAACAACTCTTCTCTTAGCCATATTATCACTAAAGAATACTTATCTCTAAGTTTCGTTTATAAGCTATAGCATCTAGATAAACTTTCTATCCATCAGAATACGGCTGTTCTATCACCACTCAACCTGACGTGCAGTCATCATCTCTAGACAACCCAGGAAAACAGTGTAGTATAGAGATATTCTGGGTAAGCTTAAATATCTCAATAGCACCGAATAAATCGTGAAGCTAAACTTTGGAACTCGATGTATAGAAAGGTGGGGATGTTGGTCAAATTCAGATGTCTATGTGATGGACAGTGCTGCAAGAAGTACTGGATACCTGTAACGCATCTCGATTTACTAAGGCTTAAGATCTACGGAGGTATAGAGGTGGATGAGAGTATCGTAGAGTTGAAGGATAGGGAGATATACAACCTAGATATATACCCACCCATAGTCATAGGGGATAAGGAATATTTCTTAGCTCTAGTATCTAAAGACGATGGTAGCTGCGTATTTCTTAGAGATGACGGTAAATGCTCTGTTCACGAGTACAAACCTCTTGTATGCCGTTTCTATCCCTTCGTATACTATGTTAAAGACGATGGGGAGATAGGTATCGATGTAAATGAGAAAGCTGTTGGTGAATGCCCCGGCTTGGTAATGGATGGAGAACCTATAGATAGAGATATAGTTGAGAATCTCAAGAAGATTACCTACGCTAGAAGAGAAGAACTTAAGCTTTGGAGTGAAACAATAAATGAGTGGAACAATAGTTACGGTAGCAAAGTTAGCGATCTAGGCACTTTCCTAAAATTTAGCTTAGATAAAGCTGAGAAACATATGAAAGAACTTGTTAAGAAAGGTATCTGGATTAAGTAACCTACTTCTCTATAAGCTCTTCTCTAAGCTTTAGATACTCTTTAAATATCTGTACAGCTGTCGATGTACCTATCCTATCAACACCTATAGCAATAGCTAGTAGAGCTTCTATAGCGTGTCTAAAACCACCAGCTGCTTTCACCTTAATCCTTCCGCTAGATATCTTAACTAATTCGTAAACATCTTTAAGATTTGTTTTCGATAGAATACCTGTCGATGTTTTAACGTAGTGAGCACCTGATTTCACAACAATTTCAATCGCCTTGATCTTCTCTTCGTATGTTAGTAGAGGAGACTCTATAATGATCTTAGCTATAGCACCGTAAGATTTAACTACATCTACAACAGATTTAAGATCCTCTAGAACTTCATCATATCTCCCACTCTTAAAACTCTGCATATTCATAACTATATCTAGCTCCTTAACACCTCTAACGAGAAGTTCCTCTGCTTCCATAACCTTAACCTTAGTTGAGGTATAACCCATTGGGAACCCTACAACACTACATATATTGATATTCTCAGCAAGTTTATTAAATAGTACGTAGATAGCGTGGTAAGGTGATAAAACTAAGCATTTGAATCCGTAGATCTCTGTATCCTTGACATAGCTTAGAACAGTTGTGATATCTACATCGAAATTCAACAACGTGCTATCTAGATACTGAGCGAAATCTCTAGGGCTAAGATTTCGAACAATCTCTACTAACATCTTCAATACCTACCTCAAGTTACACAATGCTAGAGCAAAATATTAACCTTAGCGTATCATTCTACGTTAAAAACTTTACCTATTTTTCTCTCTGAAAATACTCCTAACTACAGAGCCTAGAGGTTTCCCAAAGCTTTTCTCTGTAAGTCTACAGAAAGAACATATATCGCTACTAGAAGCTAGTCCACATACCTTACACTTATTGAATTCTCCAATTTCTCTACCTGTATACTTTTTAGCGAATTTTCTAAGAAACGAAATCTTTATTCCTGGAGACCTCTTCTCTAAATCCTCTAAAAACTTCCTAACGTTATCCTCTATAGAGCCTACCTCCTTGAATGGGCACTCCCTATCGATAAACTCTAGCTTATTATGAACAGCGTATAGCGCTGCCTCATATTCGTATACCTCATACATAGGCTTAATCTTCTTAGCAACTACACCTATAACACCATTGTTTACAGGTACGAGTTTCTTCATAGCTTCGTAGTCTTGCAGAATAAAATTCTTCATGATGTAGATCAGAACATCGTCAGCATGGTGAGCTGTTGCAATAGAGCTTACGTTAAGCTCTATAGCGGCTGCGTTCATTACGTACCTCTTGATTGTTCCGCATAGAGAGCATATTCTACGGGTTTTCAACTTCTTCACAAATTCTGGTAAGGTTAAACCTAGATCGTTCTTAAGATCGAGTACCACATAGTTTACTCCAAGGTTTCTACAAGTATTTTCAACTATTTCTCTAGATCTCTTAGAGTAATCCTCTATACCTAGATCTATGTGCAGAACAATCAATTCAAAACCGAGTTTCTCCGAAATCTTATGCATTATATGGGTTAAAGCGATACTATCTTTACCACCTGAAACAGCTAGCAAAACCTTGTCTCCTGGACTCACCATTCTATACCTATTAATAGTCTTCTCAACTTTAGACACTACGAACTTACTGAAATGATCTACACATAGGTTAAGCTTTGCATAAGGTATTCTGACAACAGCATCTTTTCCACAGTATCTACAACTTACCCCACACCGATCACCTCTCTAGACACGTATTCTAGCTCTAACCTTCTTCAGTTCCTACAAAAATTACACAACTTTAATACTGAGCTGATTAGGGTTTCACCATCTCTATGTAGACCCCAGCTTTACTGTATAGAGTAGCGATAATGATCGTAATAGATATCAATACCGTAAACATGTTTAGGATAGGGTTATCGTACCTCGCTTTTAAAAGAGATACCCTAGTTTTTGTGAAAGGCCAAAGCGCGTAGATACCGTCGGCTGTAAACATATCGAGAAATATATGCGACAACCCTACAACAATAGCTATAGCCACTAGCTCTATCCAGAGCTCTACAGATGCTATAATATGAGTAGCTATCGCTATAACTGGTATTGACGCTATAATAGATATAGCTGTAGACCCTAGGATAGAATGCATGTACGGTGCTCTTCTAAACCCTTTATGACCTCCTAAAGTATCTATAACATAGTTAACCACTGTAGAGAGGTAGAGCGATATAATCGCTGAATAGAATAGCTCTAACTTTAGTAACGATGAATATGCTGCGAAAGATATAGCGAAGCTAAAGAGGTTATGTGTTCTCCTCCTCAAGATACTCAGCCAAGACTGATCACATCACAGCTCAGTGCCGCCTGAGTACATCATATCAAGTATATTAAGTGTGAGGAAATTTAAATACTTAGGATCTCCTTCAGTTAAACATTCTAAATAGTGCTAATAATCGATATCTATATCTATATCCGTAGCTGAAAACCCTATATCAACACCTTTCACATACTTAAGTTCCTTGATATACTGTGCAAACATCTTGGCTAACTCAGCTATCTCTTCTAATACCTCTACAACCTCATCTACACCATCAACATCTATAGCTATACCTTCACTACCATTTACAGGTTTGAGTATCAAACTCGATATATCTTCAGATACCTCGAGACATAGATACTTTGTACAAATCTTCAAGAGATTCACAGCTCTAACCTCTACCGATTACACCTCTAAACATATACCGAGATCTAGTTTAAAGCTATAGCTTTTCATTAGGTTATTAAGCCTATTCCAAGCATTACATCAATAACTAACAGTATTATAACCTTGCTAACCATAGATACAGCGCTATACCTCTACCACGATAATTATGAGGACGTTTCGATAATCTTATCATGGATAGAACTGTAGTTACAATACTAAGTTTTATAAACTTTAGAACACCTTATCTATAATGTTAGAACCTCTCGGTATACCGTACGTTGGGATTGCATCAAATTGTGGTGTAGATGAGGTTTAAGATTGTTGAGATTGAGGTTAAGCAAGCTTTAGTTGAGTCTGGTTTACCTGATATAGACTACGCTTTGAATCCCTATATAGGTTGTGCACATGGATGTTTATACTGTTATGCTAAAGCTTATACAAGGTATAGAGATGTTGTTGATAATTGGGGTAGGGTTGTTCTAGTTAAGAAGAACCTTGTTCCAGTATTGATAAGGGAGGTTAAGAAGGTTAAGAAAGGGTCTGTAGGTCTTGGAACTGTGACAGATCCTTATCAACCAGTTGAAGCTTTATACAGAATTTCTCGTAGATGTATTGAGATACTCGCAGAAAACGGTTTCAGGGTTAGTATACAGACTAAAAGTTCCTTGATATTAAGGGATATAGATGTATTGAGAAAGTATAGAGATGTTGTTGATGTGGGTATAACAATTACTTCCACATCTAACACATCGCCCATGACCATGTTTGAACCTTATTCATCACCTCCTAAAGCTCGTATAGAAACTCTTAGAAAACTATCTATAGAAGGTGTAAAGACGTGGATATTCTATGGACCCATAATTCCTGGGTATAACGATGATGTTGATGAAATATCTAAAATTTTGAGGATAGCGAAAGAGACAGGTAGCGATGTTTATATAGATATGCTTAGAGTTAAGAAGTTTATGTATAACGATCAAACTCTCAGAGTTTTAGCTAGAAAAAGTGTTGAGTATAATTGGGAGAAGCTTTTAGAGTCAATACAAAGATTGTGTAGATCGCTGAATTTAGTATGTAGATATGGTTTCGAGTATAGTAGAGAAAAACCTAGTAAGAGTTTAGATCAATATCTGAGAAAATCATAGGTTATTCGGAATGGTATCCTAGATCTTTTTATAGAAAACTAGTTTAATTCCTTTTAAGCCGAACGGTTTTAATACATATTTATCACTCCATCTTTCATCAATAGTATAGAATGTCTCTGGCGATATCCACCATGGATCCTCTTTATGTAGAGGTCCGAATACATTTCTAAGAGTACCCACCAAGACTATCCTTATCTCGTTCTCTCCATTCTTTATATAGCTAGTTATATCGATTGAGGGTTTATTTAAGTGTATTAGCTCTCCAACTTTTACACCATTTATATAGAGTAGAGCTAGAGCTGCATCGAGTTTCTCTATGAGTAGCTCAATCTTATCATAGTTTTCAACATTGCTTAACTCAAATTTTCCGTAAAGATCAATTTCACCGCTATAGAATGGGTAGCCATACTTAGTTAGATCTAATTCTTCTACCAGTTCTACACTATCTTTTTCTGGAACAATTCTTGATTCTCCATAAGGTGCTTCTACTACAGCGAAATCTCCTAAGATGTATATAGGCTCAATCTCAGGTTCTAAATTTACAATACCTTCTACCTCTACTATGTTCTCCCCAATAGATATTGCATTCGATATATCGTATTTCCTAAAGTTCCAATCAACCCAGTATCCACAGTCTTTCGATCTATCTATTTCGATACTGTTAACCTTTACTGATCTATACATAGCAGGATTTTCTATAACAAGGTAGATAGGAGTACTAGGTTTGAATTCAGCTAAGAACTTAAACCTGAGTTTAAAGTTAACCCCATAACCTTGGGCTATAAGCTCTTCTCTTATCTTATATAAATGTTTAAAACTGCTCCAGCTTACACCATTCAATGATAATTGTGCAAAGTCTAAGACTAGTATGTTGGGATGTCTTCTCTTGACTATGAATGTTCCTCTAAGCTCTCTTTCTTCTACCTTTTTATGTATATCGAGAATTCTTTCAAGAGGTTTACCGGGTTTGAGTATGAATAATTTTGATTCAACTGGTTTAAGATTAGTTCTTAGATATGTTTCACCATTTTCATATCTACCTGTATACTCCTCTACACTACCTGTAAACGGGTTCCATAACTCTATCCTATAAGAACCTTTAACCTTTATCTTTACATTGTAGCTGTTAATCCTATCAACATTAGATATAAATATTATTAGTGTATCTCCATCCCTCCTAGGGTGTATCAATATATTTCCTTCAGTATCATCACTTTCAACAACAATCTCTAAATCTAAGTTCTTCAAAATCTTAACGACATCTTCCTCAGATTCTACTACGAGAGCTTTACTAAGAACTTTTTCTGCTTCGCTAGACTCAACGCCATCTACATATTTAGGGATGCCCCCTACAACCACTACCATACCTTCTACATCAATGAACTGTTTCAGAAGCTCTAGAACTCTCCTTGTTATATTGATCATCTTAGGGAGTATAACAACTTTATAACGAGCTCTACCAATCGCGAAATTCCTTCCTTCTACTCTACCATACCTACTAATAATCATTTCATCGCCTAGCTCAAAATCTATATGGTTTTTAACAAAAATTTTCAATAGTTTGAAGAATTGATCCTCGATTTTCTTTGCTTTAGAAGTATTTAACGGTGAATATAAGCTCCAAATGCTTGTTATAGGGCTTAGTATTAGAACTTCTGATAACCTAATTCCCTGCGATAACACGTAGCTTAATCGTGTATAGTAGTCTTCAATCAACCTGTTGTATTTCCACCACGGCTGGCTCCAGTGAAAGTTCAGCCCGTAGTCAGCTCTTCTTCTACCTCTCATCGAGTATGGGACTAGGTGGTGAACAAGCATGTTCACTCCTAGTGAATAGAGGAAATCCCCTATCCACTTCCTATCTTCAAACGATGGATAGTTACCTAAACAGCCATATACTTCACACATAACTCTCTCTTTGCCAAGCTGATTAGCAACACTAGCAACTTGTTTCACTGTTAACAAGCTATTCCAAATCTGGTACCCTAGATGATCTACCCCAGGTACATGCATATACTCGTAATGAGGCATTACAGCTCCAACAACAATCTGGGATAAGAGTGTATCTTCAGATAAGAAATGCCCTGTAAACTTAAGGCTATGTTTATCACACCATTCATAAATCTGCTTAGTGAATGACTCTATGAATAGAAGCGTTGCTGTTCTCCAGAAATCATACCTTGTTTTGGTATAGTTACCTATGTCGAAGAAAAGCTCCGGAAGCTTATCTACGATATCGTAGCCGTTCAACTTCTTGAAATATTCAGGAAAAGATTCTGTCCACGGGATAGCGTATATAGGGTATCTACCACCCCTAGGAGGAGCCATAAACCTCCTGCTTGTTGGCGCTAACCTGAAGTAGTACATATGAGGTTCGTCGGTGAAAACCCCGGGTATAGCTGACCCTATGAATTTCTCGAACCTCTCTACGTAGGGTCTATACGCTATTTCGATAAACTTAGCAACAGCTTCCTTACTCAATGTATCGATATATGAGAACCCAGAGTACCAAACATCGCCGATAGGTGCTGTATACAATGCAAATGTTAAGTATAGATACTTGCTAACAGCCTCACTTCTATAAATCCTCTCGCACTCAAGTGGAAAACCGTTCTCATCAGTTCTACATCTAAACATAGCAACGGTATCCGGACCATCAAAACACTTCGTATCCATAATCATTATTAAAGCTTTAGCTCTATACTTATCACCTAGAGCAGGTACATACCCTCCAGCGAAACCTGATGGCCATCTATCCTCGTCATAGATCCATATACTCATATCTCTAGACCTAGCCTCCTCTACAGCTACTTCAAATGCTTCGAACCATTCATTACTTAGGAAAGGTGTTACAAGACCTTCTCTCGCATGGAAAAA
>JAJHRF010000007.1 GCA_020832925.1 Desulfurococcaceae archaeon
ATCTATCCTCGTCATAGATCCATATACTCATATCTCTAGACCTAGCCTCCTCTACAGCTACTTCAAATGCTTCGAACCATTCATTACTTAGGAAAGGTGTTACAAGACCTTCTCTCGCATGGAAAAATGCTCCACCGAACCCAGCCTCATCGAGGAGCGCTACTTGTTTAACGATCTCTTCCTTTCTCAGTAAATCGTTTATAGACCAGAAGAGAACCCCTCTAAAGATTTTGGGTGGATTCTTAAATATATTTAGATCCAGCATCAAGACACCTTATTGCTTAGCCCACGATCTAACTTAATAAACTTAACACAAGAATCATTACATCTATTAAAGTGATTCATGATATATTTTAGAAGTTGATATAAGTTAGCTTATCTATCTAAGATAGAGCTTAACACAATGTAAATATTTCTAATAACTGTATTATCTAAACGATACAGAGTTTCCATATTTACGTTATAGGTATAACTATATCGCTGATAAATTGATATAATAGAATTCTAAGTTACTTTACCAAGGATTCATAATATTTTTATACAGGTTTTTGATAAGAATTCTATCGGTGCACATTGTATGACTATAGCTGTTATTGGGAGTATACATGTGGATTTCTATATAAAAACCCCTAAGTTTCCACAACCTGATGAAACCGTTTTAGGAAAAGAGTTCGCTATGTACCCTGGTGGGAAAGGTGCTAATCAAGCTGTTGGATGTGCTAGACTTGGTGTTAGAACGTATATGCTTAGCGCTGTTGGTGATGATTTTTTTGGTAAGATAATGGTTGAGAATCTCTCTAAGAATAATGTTGTAACAGACTATATCTATGTGGCGAAAGGTGTTCACACAGGTGTCGCCTTTATCATTCTGAACGAGGTATCTAAAGAGAATATGATTATAGTTGCTCCAGGTGCAGATGAAGCTATTACACCTGATTATGTTGAAAATACACTATCTTCGTTAACACCTAGAGCTGTTCTAACACAGCTCGAGATACCTATTCAAACTGTTTATAAAACTCTTGAGATAGGGAAGAAAATTGATGCAATCACTGTCTTAAACCCTTCACCTGTTAAATACTTGAGCTCTGAGATTTATAAGTATGTAGATGTTATTATACCTAATAGAGTTGAACTACAACAATTAACAGGTATCGAAGTTAGAACTGAAGAAGATGTTTTTAAAGCTGGTGAATGCCTTCTATCTAGAGGTGTTAAAGTTGTTGTAGCTACGCTAGGGGCTAGAGGTGCTGCTGTCATCACCTACGATAAGAAGAAAATTGTAGAGGCATTCAAAGTAGATGTAGTTGATACTGTTGGTGCTGGAGATGCATTTGCAGCAGGTTTAGCTGTAGCTCTTGTTGAGGGTAGAGATATAGAGGAAGCTGTAAGGTTTGCTAACGCTGTAGCGGCTCTCAAGGTTACCCGTATGGGGGCTCAGAGTATGCCTTACCGTGAAGAGGTAGAGAAATTCCTTAAGAAATACTTATGACGATAAAGTACATATATATTGAGGTGTTGATAGGATTTTAATCAGGGTACCGATTAAGATGCTGTACCTCTACTAGATATGGTGAGAATTTGAAGCAGTTTTTCATAGGGATAGACCTCGGTACTGGTGGTATTAAGGTAGAGGTATACAATATAGATGGCGATACCTTGGCTGTAGGTAAAAGCTCTATATCGAGGCAATCCGCAGATGAGTGGTTCAAAGCGTTGAAAGAAGCTATACCGGATATAGTGAAGAGATGTACTGATTGTGAAAAACATGTTTCTGTAACCAGTACCTCTGGAACAGTTCTAGGTGTTGATATCTATGGGAATATTCTCTACGGTCCTAGTATGTACTACGAAAGAGATGAGAAGGCTTTCGAAGAAGTGAAGAACTTACCATCTATAGCTAAACTAGGTAAGAAAGGTGTTAAGGTCGATCCTACATCGCCTCTCGTTAAAATGTACCGTTTGAAGAAGGATAGACCAGATCTCTACAACAAGATTAGGTGGTTTATATCCCCTACAACATTCATGCTCTACAGCCTTCTATACGGATTTGAGAACCCATGGGAAGAGGTATATACAGATTACACGAATGCACTAAAATTTGGTCTCGATATAACTTGTAAACCTCCTAAGTGGTTTGAAGAAGTATTCCACGAGCTTGGTCTAGACGTAGAGAAATTACCTAAGCTAGCAGCTGTTGGAGAGTATATAGGGGTAGCTAGGAGCAGGTTTTCAGAAGAGGTTGGTTTGAAGGGGGCACATCTATATCAAGGTTTAACAGACGGTAACGCGGCGGCTATCGCTGGAGGAGCTGTAGATATAGGGGATGTAAGCATATACACAGGTTCTACAACAGTACCCAAAGCTGTTGTAGAGAACATACAGGAACACCCAGCTCTATACTACCATGTACACCCGATAAGAGGATACTTAGCTGGGTCAGCTTCAGGATTTACAGGAGCTTTCTTATCGTGGTTCGTAGAGAAAGTTCTAGGTTTAAATCTAGATAGTGTAGCGGAATATCTTGAGAAAATTCCTCCGGGAACTGAGTACCTCGTCTTCCCCTATGGTGATAGAGCTCCTCACTACGATTCCCTACTAACCCCTGCTATACTAGATCTAAAGATATATGAAGAACCTAGAGAAATTGTTGTAGGGAGGTTTGTTAAGAGTATTATGCTAGGGATAACTCTTCTAGAGAATTACTATGTAGAGTTATTCGAAAAACTCTTCAATCTAAGGGTAGAGAATGTTCATGTAACTGGTGGAGGTACTAAATCTAGGACGTGGAACAAGATTAGAGCAGCTGTTTATGGAAAGAAAGTATCTGTATATGGTGAGATGGTGGGTAGTGGTATAGTTGTACCCTTCTTGATAAGGAATAGATTCTACACCTCTGTAGAAGAAGTTAAGCAGAGATTTATAAAACCTGTAGAAGTAGTAGAACCTGATCCTGTATGGATTGAAATATATCGAAAGTATAGAGAGGTTTTCGCTAGTAAATGGCTTAAATTGAGAGAGGTCTACAGAACCTAAGTATTCTCTCTATACCTTTTCGTTTTCTTAGTATACTCAATCAATGTTTTTACCAAGATTTTTGTCGAGCTTGAAGCTCTGAGAGGTAGCACTATCTTAGCCTCCTTCTTAAGCTCTTCATCAGCATCACCTGTTGCTATACCTATACCAACAGTTTTAACCATATCTACATCTGTAACACTATCCCCTACAGCTATACACTTCAGTAGATCAAGCCCAAGCTTTTGTACAACTATATTTATCGCTATACTCTTTGAACAATACTTCGGGTATATATGGAGAACATAACCTGTGTAATAAGCGTAGATACCGGGGTACATAGACATTATCTTCTGCTCTAATTCTCTAACAGCTTTAGTATCGTTTTTAATTTCTTTAGGTATGTGGAAAGCTCTATCACATAACCTATACATATTACTTGGTGAAGGTCTTAATCCGAGGTTGTGAGCAATCTCTTCAGCTATAGGGTCTAAAGATTCTCTACATAGGTTCTGAACCTCTTTATTTATCTGGATAACGCATCCATTCTCAGCTATAAATATAGGGGTAAGACCTAGATATCTTTGTAGAGTTAGTACAACAGGATAAGCATTACCTGAGACAAGGATTACAGGTACACCTTCAGCCATAAGTTCTCTTAACATTTTTACTAGATCTAGATCTACCACATAGCTACCTCTCTCAATAGTCATAACACCGTCTATATCTATAAACAGTGCTTGAGGAGGTACACCTTGGAGATACTTATCCAGCATCTCCTCTAACTCCATGAACTACACCAGAAGCTTAAAACTACATGGACTCCAGAAATAAGTTTCAATAACTGTTAAAGTGTATTTGTATTGAATTGATGAGTAAAAATATTTGATTTGAGATACAGAAAGGTACAGAGTTATTTATATAGGTATAGCTTTACCCCACTTCTCTAGAGCTCTTCTAAGTTCTTTATGATCTCTTGCATAATCTTCTAGAGGTATACCTTTAGTAATAGCTTCTAGAGTTTGTCTAACAGCAGCTGCACCTGCTCTAGGTCCGTCGGGGTGCCCTATAACACCACCACCTATCTGCATTACGCAGTCGATACCAAGTACTTTAACTACAGCTGGTAGATTTGCTGGGTGAAGCCCTCCTGAGGATACTGGTAGAGCTGGTTTTATATGGTAGAAGTATTGCTGTAGATGAAGCTCGTCGTCTTTATCAGGTGTGAACGGGTCTTCCCTTAAAACTTTCGCATTCCTTATAACGTCTATAGTCTTAGCTTCTAGTTTACCTACTTCTGGTGTACCTATGTGTAGCTGGTCTACACCTATAATTCTATAGAGTTTCGCTAGGGTAAACATCGATATACCGTGGTATGGATTCCTTGTTATAGCTGCATGCATAGCTCTATGAGCATGTATCGCAAGACCGTATTCTTCAGCTAGGTCCCTGATATATGTTAGAGCTGACCAACCCGCGATAACTACGTCGACCATTATGTAGGGGTTGCCGTAGTCTGCTACAAGCTTCAGCCTTTTCTCCATCTCCCTGACATCAGCTGTTATGTTAGCGAACCAAACCTTTCTCTCACCTGTCTCCTTCTCAACTTTGTCTATGATCTTCATAATAGCTTTAGCACGTGCTTCAAATCTACAATAACTTGGGCTTACGAGGTTTTCATCGTCTTTAATGTAATCCATACCTCCTACAAGTATTTCGTAAGCTAGTTTCTCAACTTCATCAGCTGTATAACCAACCTTCGGCTTGGGGACTGTACCTACTATCGGTCTATCGTACACTTTGAATATATCTCTAACACCTTTAACCCCTTTAACAGGTCCTCTAAAGTACTTTATAAAGTCGTAGGGTAGGTATATATCTTCTACCCTAAGACCTTTAACCCTCCTCATACCGAAGATATTACCAGCAACACTCGCTAGAAAACCTGGCATATTGTTTTCTTCGAATAGTTCTACAGGATACGCAATTCTTACAAGCCAAGACCCATCACCAAGATCTTTAAAGTAGTAAGCTTTACCCTTAAGTTTCTCAAGTCTTTTAACATCATACCACGGATACAACGTTGTCCATGTACCAGTACTACTTTCAGCAGCAACACCACCTGCAGCATCTTCTATAGTAAAACCTTCTGCTGGAGTTATCCTGAAAGTAACTATAACATCATTCTTAAGATCTGGCTGATAATCTTTAACAACCCATGCTGAGTAAGGCTCGAAATCAGGCTTAGATTTAGATACTTCAGCCATCTGCATAACACCTACGTATATAAGATGAACAAGAAGATTATAAAGCTTACTTTAGAAAAAGGTATACTATACATAGGGTTGTATATACATCAGTTTATCTCGTAGTTTAATATAGTTAAATTTTTAACCTAGTCACTTCCTAAGGTTATACAGTCTGGGTGTAGCTATGGCTAAGATAGTACTTGGTTTAAATCTTAGTTGGGCTGTCAAGAGATGGCCTATGCCTGAGGATTGGGCTGAGATCGCTGCTAAACTTGATGTAAAGTATGTTCAATTTTCATTCGATTTGCTTGATCCAAGATCAACACCTGTAGCTGTTGAACATATGGCTAGCTTGATAGTTGATGCTTTAAAGAGGTATGGAGTCGTCATTCATTCTACGTTTACAGGTTTAGGTGCATACAGTTTCAATTTGTTGTCGCATCCAGACCCTGTTATGAGGTTTGATGCTCTTGACTGGTATATGAAGGCTGTAGACTTCACGGCTAGGATTGGTGTAAAAGCTACTGGTGGACATATAGCTGCTAAAAGTGTTAAGGACTATAGTGATCCAGTTAGGAGAGCTATAGTAGATAATGCTCTACTTGAAAACGTTAGAACTTTAAGAAGGTATGCACAGACGAAAGGGCTTGAAATGATTCTATGGGAACCGATGCCGGTTCCGAGGGAAACCCCGTGGACTATGAAGGAGACTGAAGAGATTCTTGAGAAAGCTAATCAAGGTCCAGGTGCAGCTGTTCTACTGAATATTGATCTTGGACATCAATGTACTTTACAAGGTATTGAAGCAGATCCATATGAATGGTTAAGAAGATTTGCACCTAAATCTCCTGCTATACATATTCAGCAAACAGATGGGAAAGGAGATAGACACTGGCCGTTCACAGAACAATACAACAAGATAGGTATTATAAAACCTGAGAAAATAATTGAAGCGATAGAAGCTTCAGGAGCTAAAGAAGTATACCTATTCCTAGAATATATACCTCCATTTGAAGCTCCAGACGATCTAGTTCTTAAAGAATTAGAGGAATCTGTTAAATACTTGAAGCAGTACATCCCCACAAAGTAGTGAATCAAAGTAATTCAATATATTTTTTAGCTAACCCTATTCTCTACACATCTTTAAACCAGACCCTGTCAACACTATCAAAACCTTCAAACCTTTTAATCTATCTCTATACTTCTTAAAAGCTGCGTAAGCTGTAGCTGATGTAGGTTCAACAACAAAACCTAGATCTAGAAGCTCTTCTAATGCTTTAATAATCTCGCTATTACCTACTAGAATAACGTCTCCCCCATACTTATCTATGTAGTTCTTTACCTCATTTAAACGTGGTGGATTTGGAACCATTATCCCCTCAGCTAGAGACGAATCCTCGCCTTTCTCTTCATAACCTTTAACAACTTTGAATACAGGTTGAACACTATAACCTTCGATAGCTACTGGTCTAGGTATCTTCGATACCTTGCCTAAGCTATTCAAGATCTCGAACCCCTTCATAACACCAAGTAGAAGACCTCCAGAACCTACAGGTAGCATAACAACATCAGGTACACCGTAATCCTCATATACCTCGAAAGATATTGTGCTAGCACCGTATATATAGAGCGGGCTCCATGTATGAGCTACATAGAAAGCATCGCTAATTAACGATAAAACATAGTTAGCTGCATCACCTCTCGTAGGAACTTCTACTAGTTCTGCACCAAGCATTCTCATCAAACACTTCTTCTCTCTAGATGTTGTTTTAGGTATAACAATCCTAGATCTAAGCTTATATATACGAGAGTAAAGAGCTACAGATATACCGGTATTACCGCTTGAATCCTCTACAACCTCCTTATACCCCATAGTATAAGCATAAGATATAGCTAAAGCAGTTCCACGATCTTTAAAACTACCACTAGGATTCGAATACTCAAGCTTAAAAACAACCTCAACTCCATCTAACTTCTCAATAATAATCTTAGTCTCTCCCTCACCTATGTACTTTAAAGGAGATATAGGGAGAAGACCTCTAAATCTATCCAACCCTCTAGACCCATACTCATACACAGGTCTATACTCAATATCCAGAGGAGAACCACATCTAGGACATCTCCAAAAGTAACGCTTATCTAAAGAAACTCTAAAACCGCATTCTTTGCAGTACCAACTGACTAACATTCATACCACCTCACTTAATATGGGGAACCCATTCATATATTATTAAGACAGTGACTGGGAAGAACATTATTATAAAATAGAAAAAGCAATAAAGGGGAAAGAGACTTTACTTCTTCTTCTCCGCCTTCTTTTCAGCTTTTTTCTCAGCTTTCTTTTCAGCTTTCTTCTCGGGCTTCTTCGACATAGGGAGATCACTATATGTTGATAAAACTTTTTTCTTATAAATCTGTGTGTTCAATTAAGATATACAAGCTCTAGTAATAGTCTATATTCTTAGGTTAAGATAATGCTATACAACTACTATGTATGTAACTAGTGTTTGTGGTAATGAGTTCTTGATGTAATCTAGACATTCTTTAGTTATATATATCGTTACAATAGCCTTAACTTCTGAATCGCTTTGTTTTAATATATGGAGAACAGCTTTAAGTTTATCAACATCGTCTAGTGTTATTGTTACTAGGATTGTATTTGTTTTCTCTAAACATGTTGAAGGGGTTATGAATAGCTTTACCTCTCTCTCAGTATTAGATATATACCAGATAACTTTGACCTTCGTCTCCCCAACTTTAGACTCAAAAATAGGTAAACACATTTTTAAACCTAGTTCCCATGCTAAAATAGTTGCAAAAGGTATTGAATTTTCGGATATCGGTAGAACTATATCTGCACCAACATCTCTCAAAATATCCTCTATCTTGAATATGTAAAGAGATAGAAAACCTATGTCGGAAGCTAGGTCATGGATTTTATCTCTATAAACTTTAGCCATATCGTTGATAGTCTTCTCTATCAGCTTACCTTCACTTAGCTTAGATATAATATCTATTACAACTTCATCACTAGGTATAGTCAGCATATGTATATACTTCCACAGATTTTGATATGGAATATCTAGAATACTTTCTAACTGTCGTAGACTATAGATATAGTTTAAAGCTCTCAACATCTTCATAATCTTTATCTTTTCATTACGTCTAAACTTCTTAGTATTAGACACAAACCACCACACAACTTCAAGATGTAGATTATCCTATCTTAAAGAATTTTAGTTTTTCGTAAATCAATAAAACTTCAATATAGCTTTATTTAAACCGCATTATTTCTCTAAGATTATTAGGCCATGGAGCTAATGTATACTTTTTCAACCACTCTTTATCTATATCGATATTCTTGAGAACCTCAATTATATTCTTTATAAGGATCTCAGGAATTCTATTCCCTTTCACAGCAGGACAATCAAGATCCAGATATACAACCTTCTCATCTCTATCAAAATCGTAGTACATCATAACAGGCCATAACCTGCAATCAAATGGTCTTATACTGTATATTCTACATAACCCTTTCTCGTCTAGGTAAGGACAAGGCTTACCTTGGTTAGAACCTATCGCTTTTACTTTTCCTATAGGTGTCTCTATCTCAAAACTATGTTCATAGAGACCCTCTTCTTCTGGTAGTAGTACAGCGTAAAATCTTCTACAACAGTTAATGTTACAGAACTTACATATCTCTCCAAAGTCTACGAAATTTAGTAGCTCAGCTAACCTTCTATTCATTAATACTCCCTTAAAACGCTGAATACATTAACAATATTCACAGATCTTATCCTCTAGTAATTCTAGACTATACAACACTATTAACAATGTCGCAGATCTAACCTTAATATTATCTAAACTTAAACCAATCAGCTACCCAGAAACCATACCGTTTATCCCTAAATACCTCCTCATTACTCCATGTCTACTCGTTACATCTAAGGGTTCCACCTCACCTACAGGACTTTCGATACTCCTGAAGATTCATGAACAGCTATCAAGCCTAACGGAACTAGATTCAAACCCAGATTTAGCCCATCTAGAGCTTAGAGCAGAGCTCTCATCTAGGCGGATGGGAGCTCCATTTCGTTGGGCTCGACAGCCGCTCATGAACCTACAGGGATTCCTAAGTCTCTGTGGGTGAGGTGGAAGTCCCTAGATACAACGAGCGAATACAAACAGATAAGGATGAACATCTAGGGACAAACGATTCGGGTCTATAGCTATAGAAAGCAATACAATATTTTTACTAAGAGGTGTTAGAGAATTTCTACAAAGTATTGGAAAGATTTAGAGAAGAACTACAGTATCTCAGTAAGAGTGCTGTTATAAACCTCTCTAAGAAGTTAATCTATACTTGGTTGAGTAGTTGTGAGGAAATTAGAGAACTTGTTAAGTGATTTGATTAAGGAGTACGCATCTTTTTTCAAAATAGCCGCAACCGGACATGCATTAACTGTAAATACTTATGAATAGTTGTAAATACCTCATTAGATTTAGCAACCCCTCTACATATGCTTAGCTGTTGATGATGAGCTTTATGCTTGAATCACAGTTTTAATGCGGATGAGGGGCTTAGGGGTTATGTGGAGCCCTGATAGCCTGGGCAGCGATGCTATGAAAACCCGAGCAGAGCCCGGGAACCCCGGGGCAAGAAAAATGTACTCACAACTAATTACAGCTATTCACAAGTAATTGCCTCGGGGAAACCCTACGCTATTCTATACAAACCTAGTAGAGAGCTTGTTCCCATGCTTATCCTCAGGTTTAAGGTATCTGAACCTGTGGAAAGGTTTAAACTTCTACTAGAGTTTACAACTATACTCCCTTTAACACCTACGGTAGAGGTTCACGATATCCAGTCTCTGGCAGATGATATGAAGAAGATTGTTTCTCACTACGGTGAGGTTCTCTATGTCGAGAGCTACGAGATCTACTTAGAGGATTCCAAACTTGCATTAAATATCGGGTAGCGGTTTAAGGTAACCCAAGGTGTTTCTCCTTGATGTAGTTAATAATAGCTAGAACAGCTATAACAGCTTCTTCAGTCCTCACATTCACGGTTCCTTGTCTAGGGATGAAGTTTACAGAGAAATTCGTGTAACTATTTATATCGAATCCTTCTCTCTGCGCAACTTCATCTACATCTAGTTTAGGACCTCCGAAAACTATTAATATCTTTTCCCTCTTCATAAACTCTCTAGCTAACTCCTCCTCTACACTGTGCACCGGTATACCTTTTTTTGTAGCTACTAAAACTAGATAATGAGAATCTTTAGCATTCTCTAGCAACTTCTTTAAAGATTCATATAGTTGTACTGAGTAACCCCAGTAGATATCAACCTCCGATTTCTCCACAATAAATACATGGAAATACGAAGAAGTTTCACGAACAATCTTAACTGTTACCCTAGACCCTTTAGGAGGACATCTACCGTACACAACACCCTTCTTCCCCAACCCTATCTCAACTATACATCTATCCTCACTTCTATCCAAAACCACACCTTCTCTATACGTTGTATCGAAAATCTCTAATTCAACATGGTGTGGAGTTTTGAGGGGTGGAATAATACCTACAAATCTTAGCTCTGGAAGAAGAGGTACTAGGAATTTCTTTAAGTAAGGTGGAACCTCCATATACTTGAGTATAGCTTCCACAAGCTTTTCATCACCTTCACCATCGTTATAGACCATAATATTCTCAACACGAAAAATAGCTGCAGCTCTACCGATATAGCTGATTTTTATTGTTTGTTCTCTAAGTGTTTTCGAATCTAAAGATATAGACGTGGGGATAGCTATCGATATAAAAGGCTTTGTCTTCAAAGGCTTCATAAACTTCCTATGAACATCAAGTTCGTTGCGGATCAAAACCATAGTTTAACCGTATACTCGTGGTATTCAGTATATGTATCTTCTTTTTCAGTTTGAAGAAATATACTCTTATCATCATCGTTTCAACGAGATATGTAGATGACTGGAAAAGCTAATAAACCTATGAACTATAAGTTACTCTGATCCCCTGTGGCCAGACTCGTGCAATTGATGAACCTTTGGGGAAGATGAGCACGAGGTCTCCGCAGGGGGTACAGAACTCTATACTGATTCTAGAACAGCTATTAATTGCCTAACATCTATAAAACTACCCTCTTTAACGAGGATCTTCTTCACCCTACCTCTGTAAGGAGACTTCACCTCTATAACCATCTTCATAGACTCTAACAATGCTATTGTCTGACCTTTATCGATGACATCACCTTCTTTAACCACGATCCTTACGATTCTTCCAGGGATTTCGCAAACTACTTTAAGCCCAAACTCTTCAACAACTGGTTGCTGTAACCTCTGCATTTTCGAGATGTTATCCTCTATAGTTTTGCTAAGTCTTATAGAAACCTCTTCTACCGCTGACTCCATCTCTTCAACAACTTCTCTAGGTATGTAGACTATATACTCTCTACCCTCTATCTTAACGAGGAAAATGTTCTCTTCTTTCTCGTAAACCTCTACTTCGTACTTCCTACCCTCTATAGTTACAGTAAACCTGCTACTCACTTTCTAAACACCGCTTTACTAGAATGTATTGTTTAAGGGTATTAAAAAGGGTTTTGATGTAATGAATAGTCTTAAATATACCGCCTAGAAATACTGGTTTATCAAAGGTTTTACGCTATGGAGAGCGGAGTTGTTAGGAAAGAGATTTTAGAGCTTAAGCAGTTGATAGAGAAGGCTAAGCTTGGTGGAGGGTCTGAGGCTATAGCTAAACAGCATAGTCAAGGTAAGTTAACGGCTAGGGAGAGACTCGAACTTCTATTCGATAATGGTGAATATATAGAATTCGATATGTTTGTTACAACAAGAGCTACAGAATTCGATATGGATAAGAGGAAAGTTCCTGGAGATGGTGTTGTTACAGCTTTCGGTAGAGTTGATGGTAGATGGGTTGTAGGGATAGCGCAGGATTTCACTTTCATGGGGGGATCTGTTGGGGAAATGCATGCAGCTAAAATCGTTAAAGCTATGCAGTACGCTTTAAGTACTGGTGTACCCGTTGTTTTTCTTAACGATTCTGGTGGTGCGAGAATTCAAGAAGGTGTAGATTCACTTAAAGGTTACGGAGATATATTCTACATGAATGTAGTAGCTTCGGGAGTTATACCGCAGATAGCCGTCATCATGGGGCCTTGTGCAGGAGGAGCTGTCTATTCACCTGCTCTAATGGATTTCGTTATAATGGTTGAGAAGACATCCTACATGTTTATAACAGGGCCAAAAGTTGTTAAAGCAGCTCTAGGTGAAGATGTTACAGAGGAAGAATTGGGAGGTGCGCGTGTACATGCTTCTAGAAGTGGTGTAGCTCATTTCATTGCTTCTAATGATAGAGAAGCTATAGAGATTGTGAAGAAGTTGCTAAGCTACTTACCTTCTAACAATATGGATATACCTCCGCGAGTAGATGTAGGCGATGATCCTTACAGACTTGTACCAGAGCTCGATTCTATTGTACCTGAAGACCCTAAGAAACCTTACGATATGTATCAAATAATAGAGTCTGTTATTGATAAGGGGACGTTCTTCGAAGTTCAAAAAGATTTCGCGAAAAACGCTATAATAGGTTTTGCACGATTAAACGGGTATACTGTATGTATAGTTGCAAACAATCCTCAGTACTACATGGGGGCTCTAGATATAGATTCATCCGATAAGATATCGAGGTTCGTAAGATTTTGCGATGCTTTCAACATACCCATTATAACATTTGTAGATACCCCTGGATTCGTACCCGGGACTTATCAAGAGCATAGAGGTATAATTAGGCATGGAGCGAAGATAATCTACGCCTATAGCGAAGCCGTAGTCCCGAAGCTAACTGTTATAGTGAGGAAGGCTTACGGAGGTGCATATATAGCCATGGGCTCTAAACATCTTGGAGCAGACCTTGTAATAGCATGGCCTACAGCAGAGATAGCTGTTATGGGTCCTGAGGCAGCTGCAGAGGTTATATGGAGGAAAAAGCTGGAGTCTATACAAGATCCTGCAGAGAGAGAAGCTCTTCTAAAGAAGCTTGCCGAAGAATATAAGGAGAAGCTTACGAAACCATACTTCGCCGCATCTAGAGGTTATGTAGATATGATTATAGAGCCTAACCAAACAAGAGCTATCTTAACTAAGGCGTTAGAGTTCCTGTTAACAAAGAGAGAGATTAGGGTTAGAGGCCCTCCGAAGAAACACGGTGTAATGCCTGTATAGATTTCCATACCACTATATCAACATCGTTACTAAGTTCAGCTGAATCACTATGCCTAAGTATCACGATATAGTTAGGAACTCTGCGATTGAGAGAGCAACTTTTCTATCTAAGCTGATGCTGGAAATAGAGGATGTAGTTGAAGATTTGGTAGAAGGGTTGGGAATAGATTTTGATATGTATAGAGTTGAAGGTCTAGAAAATGTTCATGTAGATAGTGTTGAGGTTTACATCAATACAGAAGCTAGGTGTTATAGAGAGCTAGAGGTAGAAGGTGTTATTGTTGAAGTGGTTTGTAGAAGAGTTAAGCCTAATATAGCAGAGGTATATAAATACTTAACTGTAAACATGGTCTCTATAGCTGTAGATCTTCTTAAACCTTTTATCACTAGATACGAAGAGTATATGGCTATACTGATCGAGGATGGATACGCAGTTATCCTCCAAGGATCACCAGACAAAGTTGTAGTACCTATGGTGCCCGGAACCCTACTTATATGCCATACCCATCCAAGGTCTTTCAAAGCTGTGCTCTCTAAAGAAGATATCAGATCTCTTATCGAGTTATTATCTCGTAGAGGTTTCGGCTTCTGTGTTCTATCTCAGAACTCGTGTTTAGCAATATATAGACGAGGCTTTTTTATTCTCGACGATTACTTCAAGCTATTCAATACTATGAAAGAGTATGGATACCTGGATTCCGAGATCTTGAGATCTCTGAATCTTAGCTCTATCGATTATCTCGAGATAGCTATATAGTTTCAGCTGTAGGGTAAAATCTCTCGAATCTTCTCGGTGTATGGATATAGACCTCAATATAGCTACCGATCCCGCTAGTCCTTATCTTCGGTACAAGCACTTCCTCAAGCTGGAATACACCTGCATATTCATCCATATATACGATGATCTTTATAGGTCTTTCACTATCTCCAGACTCTATCTCAACCTTCTTAATACTAATAGCTGAGAGTGCATGCATATCAAGTTTCCCTAGTTTATAAGGTACGCGAGCTCTACCTTCAGCCATATCCAACCCATCCCCAACCTTAACAACTCCGCACTCCACTGTTAAACATTTAACGTTGTACTCTGTAGCGTAGATTGCATGCATAATCTCCTGTCTCAACGCTATAAACCTTCTATCCGTGATACCTACCTTAGGCAATAATCTATTGAGCATATCTTTAGCTAGTAACGCTCCTATAAACTCGTGGTTAACTCTATGAACAGCATTCCCAATGTCATGGAAATAAGCTGCAAATAAAACCACGAGCCTAGCTTCATCAACATTTCTAGCAGTTCCATCGCGTAACGTTGTCGGTGTGATTTTGTTGTTCATAAGGATATCTAGAAGTTCTAGAGCTGTACCAGCTACTATTCTCGCATGGGTTATCCCATGATCATTGTATCTCAAACGTGTAACAGCCATTGTATTGCTTATCTTGAGCATCTCCATAACCTCCTCATCTTCCTCCAAAACTTTAAAAGCTGTTTTAAGTAAAGGTGAACCCTCTACATGTTTATACACTAGGTGGGGAGATACAGTAACCAAAGTTGTTCACCTATCTTCCTCTAGTTGTTAACAGTATTAATAGATTTATAATAGATATCTATAACAATCAACGGGGTTGAAGCTCTGTTTAGATGTTAATGATGTTTAAGGTATGATATATAGCTGTGATTGGTATAACCGCAGTTTTATCATCATTAAAACATATTTTCAGATACCTTAGCTTATACTATAGCTGGGTAAAACCATGAGATTAATTTTCATAGGTCCTCCAGGTATAGGTAAAGGAACTTACGCTAAGATGATTAGCCAGAAATACGGTATTCCTCACATATCTACAGGAGATATATTTAGAGAAGAGATTGCGAAAGGTTCAGAGCTAGGTTTAAAAGTTAAGCAATATGTTGAGAAAGGTCTTCTAGTACCTGATGAAATCGTTGTAGAAGTTGTTAGGAAAGTTTTAGAGAGACCAGAGTGTAGGAAAGGGTTTATACTCGATGGATTTCCTAGAACAATTGAGCAAGCTAAAGCTCTTGACAATATGACGAAGATAGATGTGGTATTCTTATTTGAAGCTCCTGTAGAAGTAATTATTGAGAGAGTTTCGGGGAGATTGATATGTCCGAAGTGCGGAGCTATATATAACATTAGTTGGAAACCACCGAAAACACCTGGTATTTGTGATGTGTGTGGAACTCCGTTAATTCGTAGAAAAGATGATGAACCTGAAGTTGTTAGAACCAGGTACCAAGTATATAAACAAACTTTCGCACCTGTAATAGACTACTATAGGAGGAAAGGGATTCTAGTAGAGATAGATGCTTCGAGAGATGCAAGAGAAGTTGTAGCAGATGTTGAGAAGATATTGAGAGAGAAACGGTTAATAAAAGAATAGATTATGTGAAGATACCTAGGTAATAGAGCTTTAGCATATTCTGTAGAATACGTATCTTCATTAATCATCGCAAACTAGTACGTTTTTTCAAGAAAAATTATAAATCCTATGCATGAAGAATACTTAGTTACTTGGTGGTGAAGTTCTTGAGTAGCATTATGAAAGAGATCGAAGCTGAAGCTGAGAAGATAATCAAGGAGGCAGAGGCTAAAGCTCGAAAGATTATTGAGGAAGCTAAGAGGAAAGCTGATGAGATATTGAGAGATGAGAGCTATATTTATGAGCTTGAGAAATTTAAGAGAGAATTAGAGGTTAGGATAGAGCATGAGAGTTTGAAGATTATTGAGGAAGCTAAGAGAAGAGCTAGTGAGGTTATTGAGGGGTATAGAAAAGAATTGGATAGAATAGTTAAGAAGGTAGTATCCATCGTTACAGGGGTAGATATCGAGAGTAGGGTGTAGTTTTTGAGTAGACTTAGGTATGCAATATTTAGCGATCCTGATATCGCTTACAGAACGTACATAATTACATCAAGGGATTACGCTGATGTTGTTTTAAGTAAAGTTGTACAGCTAGGTTCTTTCGAACCTATAACATCTGAAGATAGAGGTACAGCAAAAGAAGTTGAAGAATATATCAAGTTTATCGAGAGTTGTAAAAAACTCTTCGATTCGCTCAACTCTTATATAAAAGAGGTTGTAACTGTTGAAGTTAAGGAGATACCGAGTAATACTAAGCAAGAACTTCTAAAGCTGTACGAAAAACTTAGCAATGTTCTAGAGATACTTAGGAATCTAGATAATGAAAAAGATAAGTATGTTAAGAAGTTGAAAGAGTTAGAAATTTTGAAGAAGTATCTACTATATCTCCGAGGGATATATGTAAAAGCCGATACAAGTATCGTCGATTACGATGGGGAACTTCTATATGTTAAAACTTTCCTTGGTTCGAAAAACGATATAGAGATGCTGAAGAAGAAGTCCGAGAAAGTTATAGGTGAACTTTCTGTAGATGAGCAAAACGTTATTACTACCCTTGTATTCGATAAACGTATTTTCAACGAAGTACTTAAAGATGTGGAAATGAAAGGGATTAAGGTATTCGAGATAGCTAAGGTTTACAGCATAGATTCCCTAAACAATACCATAGATAGAATAGGGTTTGAAGAGGAGTTCATAAAGTCGGAGATAGCTGGTATAGAGATGAAGATAAGAGATATTTTGAAAAGCAATATCTACGATATAGCTTTAATGAAAACATTGATAGATATGGAATACTCAAAAACAGAGCTTTTGAAAACAGCTTTAGAATCAAAACGTTTATCGCTTTTAACTGGCTGGATATTAAAGTCTAGGAAAGAGGATTTATTGAAAGAGTTAAAAGATACCCCATCCTATGTAATATTCGAGGAATCTCCTGAACCTCCTGTAGATTTCAATAACTTAAAACCATTCAAACCTTTCGAAATGTATACAGAACTCGTAGGACATCCATCCCCAAGGGAATGGGATCCAACACCATTCCTAACATATTTCTACGCACTATTCTTCGCTCTCATGTTCCCCGACATAGGTTACGCAATAGGTCTTCTCATAGGGTCCAAATACGTTCTACCATACTTTGTTCAAAACCCTGAAACACTACAGAAACTCCGCAAAATAGTTTACACAACATCAGCATGCGCTATAGTAACAGGATTGCTTTCGGCAAGCTTCTTAGGTTCGTTAATAGGTCAATATATAGCTAAAATCGTACCCCCTATCCTACCATCACCACCACCAGGGCTTTCAGATTTTCAAGCAACAATGAGTTTCATGATGTCGGTTATAAAATTAGCTTTACTCGTAGGCTATCTATCTATACTAACAGCTCATATAGTTGCATTAATAAGAGCTAGTATAAAGATGCACGATATATGGACATCACTACTAGAGCTATGCCTAATCTTAATGATAATATTCGGTCCCCCATTTATAACATACAGATTCTCGTCTATCGGGATGAATATCGATGTATTCAAGTTAGGGAAAATAATTCCTGCAAACATAATAGAGCACATCATATACTCATCACTAATCCTATACATAGTGTTTAAAATTAAGGTTTCAGGAGGTATGGGGGCATTATTCTGGATATTTGATATTATAGGAGTTCTAGCTGATAATATGTCTTTTGTTAGAATTGCAGGGATTGGTGCTGGAACAGCTATGCTAACAGAAGTATTTAACGGCTTCATATACTCGATAGTGAAATCTCTTGAGGTATACAACATAGCTATAGGGATTATCGCCGGCATTACAACATCAACATTATTGCATATATTCATACTCGCATCTTCTGTTCTAGGACCATATATACATTCCTTAAGATTAATAACATACGAAATGGCGTCAAAATTCTACGAAGGAAGTGGGAGAAAGATATTACCGATAAAAGTTTCTCTAGGTTCGATAACTCTTGGATTAAGAGGAACTACATAACAATATGAAACACTGTAGCGATTATATTCTCCCTAGATCAACAAATCAAAAAAGTTTTTAAGCTTAACCATGCTGTTTAGGGTGTAGGTGAGAAATAATGATCGAAACACTAGCTTACGTAGCTCCAGGATTAGCAGAAGCACTTGCAGCAATAGGTTCTACAATAGGTATATGCAAAGCTATTTCATCAGGTATTTCAATACTTTCTGAAGATCCTGGGCAAAGAGGTAGAGTCTTTGTTTTATCGTTTTTACCTGCTACACAGACATTAGTTTACGGTCTTATCTACATGCTTATGATGTATAGCTCCTTTCTACCAAGTCTTTACAGCAAGTATGCACATTCAATACCACCACATATTGCTGGAGCAATCTTTGGGGTAAGCCTTTTTGTAGGATTCGCAGAACTTGTTTCAGCGTGGATGCAAGGAAAGGTATGTGCTGATGGAGCTGCTCATCTTATAAAAACTCGTGGAGCAATATTTGCACCTACAATAATTTTAGCAGCATATGAAGAGCTTTTCGGTGTACTTGGAATGGTGTTCGGTCTGTTTATGGCTTTCATCATAATCGGTTGGTAGAATAGTATGAGTGTTGATGAGCTTAAGAAGGCTGTTTTAGAGAAGGCTAGGAGTGAAGCTGAGGCTATTGTGAAGAAAGCTGAGGAAGAAGCTAAGAAGGTTATAGAGGGGGCCCAGTTTAAGAAGAAGGAACTTGTTGAACAGAAGAAAGCTGAGATCATGGCTATGCTGAATCCCGAGGTTAGAATTGCGGAAGCTAGGTATAGAGCTAGGATAATGATTGCTGAAGCTAAGAATACCGTTCTTAAGGAAATTAGAGAGCATGTGATTAACATGATAAATTCTATGCCTTCAAATAAAAGGTTAGACTCGCTTACGAAACTCGTCGACGAAACTATGCATGAGCTTCTACAAGCTATTGGGGCTGTTGACGCTATTGTTGTGAAGATCTCTTCAAAAGATCTTCAATACGCTGACTATATTAAAAACTATATCGAGAAGACGTACGGGGTAAAGGTTTCAGATATACAGGTAGCTAATATTATTGGTGGTTTGATTGTAGAATGTATGGGGGGAGAGGTAGTTATAAACAATAGCTACGACGAAAGATTGGATAGAGCTTTAAAAACTATTGCACCACATCTGCTTAAGCTTAGCGTGTAGATAATGTCTTACAGACTGAGTAGTAATGGGATAAAAGCTGTTCTGATAACGTACTTAGATAAGAATCCCAGACTTGAGGAATTAATTCAAATAGCTTTAGAGAATAAGTACGTAGATCTACCATCAATTCTCTCAAGGTATAACTCTAGAATAGAATATGCAAAACTTGTATCAGTAAAAACTGTAGAAGAAGTTGATGTAGTACTCAACGAGCTTACTAAAAACGAGCTAGAATATATCTCTAGTCTTCTTCCAACACAGTACGTAGATTTCTTCAGATCTTTCCTAGTCATCTACGATCTCGATAGAATATACTCAGAATTTTTACGAGGTTCTCTAGAGAAAATCGCTACAGTGTTTTCACGGTGTGAAGATCTACAGATATTTAGACGATGTTTAGCTAATAAAAACTATAGTTGTTTGCTTGAAGTATGGTTGGAGAATATTAAGAGTTCGTTAGAGAGAAACCTTGTTAAGAAGTATGGTTTTGTAGAAGATTATAGGAATGTTTTTAGATGCTTAAATCTGTTCACCATAGCTAAATATGTTAAGTATATAGTTAACGTGAGAGAGCTAGGTTTTAGCATTCCTCTAAATCCTGTAGAATTCTCTGAAAAGCTTATCCACATACTTGGTATAGGTACTTGGTATAAATATGAGCTAGAGAACGCTATAAACATCTTGGAAAACCGCTTCAAATCTGAACCTTGTAGAGCATCTATTCACGAAGTTCACTATGTTTATAGTAGATGTAGAGATCTACTTCTGTACTCTCCTCAAGTAATAGATATTTTAACTTTGTATCTTCTAAACAGGTACTACGGGATATATGTGCTGAGATATGTACTACCTCAGGTTTGGGTGATGAGATGAGTATACCGATGGAATTCAAAAAGAAGATGTGCGCTATCGTTAAAAGCGATCTTGAACCTTTGGTTAAGATTATAGGGATTTCCGAGGTATATACTGTGAGAGACTGGAGCGAAGCTAAATCTATCCTAGAGAACCTTGTTAAACGCGATGATCTATCTATAATCGTTATACAGAGAAGTCTTCTACCTAAAGATACGAGTTTTATTGATCTCAACATCGGGAAGCTCTACCCTATTGTAACTGTTATTCCTGATGATAAGGAAAGCTTATCTGAACCTTTGCAAAGTTTTTATAGAGAGCTTATCCGTAGATACATAGGTTACGAGATACATCTTGGGTGAATATTTATGAGTTCGAGAATAGGTAGAATATATAGGATTGCAGGACCACTTGTTGTTGCTGTTGATATTCCGAACCCCGTGATGTACGAAGTTGTTTATGTGGGTAGAGAAGGTCTTATAGGGGAGGTTATAGCTGTTAGAGGGGATAAAGTGTATATACAAGTTTACGAAGAGACTACGGGTTTAACTGTTGGTGAAAAAGTTGAAGCTACAGGAAAACCTTTGTCAGCTGAGTTAGGTCCTGGGCTTATAGGCTCTATATACGATGGTCTTCAAAGACCGGAGAAGGAGATAGCTAAGCAGCTTAACGATATATTTATAAGGAGAGGGGTTAAGCTTCCTGGTCTTGATAGAAGTAGGAAATGGTATTTCAGGAGGGAGAGAGGGGTTAAGGTAGGGGATAAGGTAGGTCCAGGGGATATAGTGGGCTACGTAGACGAAACTCCTCTAATTGTACATAGAATCATGATTCCACCGAATGTAAGAGGAGAACTTAAGTGGATCGCGGATGACGGTGATTACACTGTTGATACTACTATCGCTATTGTTTCAGAAGGTACGCATGAATACAATGTCAAGCTTTACCATGTATGGCCTATAAGAATGCCTAGACCTTATGAAGAGAAGCTAAGTCCTGTAGAACCTTTAGTAACAGGTATCAGGGTTATAGATCATGTATTCCCGATAGCTAAGGGAGGTAAAGCTGCTGTTCCAGGAGGTTTCGGTACAGGGAAAACAGTTTTACTCCAAGAACTCACTAAGTGGAGTCATGCTGATATAGCTATCTATGTTGGTTGTGGTGAAAGAGGTAACGAGATGTCTGATGCATTGACAAGCTTCTTAAAACTTATGGATGTGAGAAGAGGTAGACCTATGATGGAGAGATCTGTTTTCATAGCTAATACCAGCAATATGCCTGTAGCTGCGAGAGAGACGAGCGTATTTTTGGGTATGACTATAGCTGAGTACTTCAGGGATATGGGTTACGACGTAATTATAGTTGCTGATTCCACTAGTAGGTGGGCAGAGGCTATGAGGGAGATAAGTGGTAGAATGGAGGAGATGCCTGGTGAGGAAGGGTTCCCAGCCTATTTAGCTAGTAGACTTGCTGAATTCTATGAAAGAGCTGGCAGAGTTAAAACTTTAGGAAGACCTGAGAGGATAGGTAGCGTAACTGTTTTCGGAGCTGTATCACCACCTGGAGGAGATTTTAGTGAACCTGTTGTAAGAGGTACTGTAAGATATGTACAGAGTTTCTATGCCTTAGACTACTCGTTAGCTACTAGAAGACATTTCCCAGCTATAAACTGGTTGACAAGCTATAGTCTCTACGTAGATTTCGTGAAAGAGTACTGGGATAAGCTGGTCGATGAGAAGTGGAGTAAATACAGAGCAACGATGCTGAGGATTCTCCAAAGAGAAGCTGAGTTAAGTGATATAGTTAGACTAGTAGGTCCCGAAGCGCTTCCAGAAGAAGATAAGCTGGTATTGGAGATAGCTAGGATTATAAGAGAGGGATTCCTACAGCAAAGCGCTCTAGATCCTGTAGATGCGTATTCACCTCCCGAGAAAGGCTTGATAATGATGGAAGCTATAATGGAGTTCTACAGAAAAGCTTACGAAGCTATTTCTAAAGGAGTTCCCGTGTCAAAGATTAGAGAGCTTAAGAGTAGACATATGCTCTTCAGATTGAAGTTCTATACCTTAGACGAGCTTAAGAAAGTTATGAACGAGTTTCTCAATATTCTAGATCAAGAATTCCGGGAGGTGATTAAGGTATGAGTACAGCTCTCGAAGTACCTAAACTCCTAACGAAAGCAACTAAGCAGATCATAGGTACACGCGGAGCATTAATATTTGTTAAAGCCTTGGGCGGTATAAGTTATGGAGAACTCGTAGAGATAGAAGTTGATGGAGATACAAGGCTTGGGCAGGTAATCGATGTTGGTAAAGATGTAGCTGTTATCCAAATCTTCGGTACATCACTAGGTATAACACCTGGTAAAACTGTTATAAAGTTTAGAGGTGAAACTCTTAGAATACCTGTTTCAACTGATATGCTTGGCAGGATCTTCGATGGATTAGCAAGACCTATAGATGGAGGTCCGCCGATAGTACCCGAGGATTATCTAGATATTCATGGAGCACCTCTGAACCCATCTATAAGAATCCCTCCATCCGAATTCATAGAGACAGGGATATCTGTTATAGACGGTATGCTAACCCTGGTTAGAGGTCAGAAACTCCCTATATTCTCGGGTTCAGGTCTACCTCATAATAGAATAGCTATGCAGATAGTTAGACAAGCCGCTGTAAAAGGTACAGGTGAGAAATTCGCTGTTGTTTTCGGAGCTGTTGGTGTAACACATGAAGAAGCTATGTATTTCTTGAGAGAGTTAAGATCTATGGGAGCTCTCGACAGAACTATAGCGTTTATAGCACCTGCATCTGCACCAACAGTAGAAAAACTTGCTCTTCCACGAACTGCTTTAACTGCTGCTGAATTCCTTGCCTGGAGATACGATATGCATGTACTAACTATTCTAACAGATATGACGAATTACTGCGAAGCTCTTAAAGAGATTTCTGCTGCTAGAGAAGAGGTTCCTGGTAGAAGAGGATACCCAGGGTATATGTATACAGATCTAGCAACTATGTATGAGAGAGCAGGTAGAGTCGCAGATAAGAAGGGTAGTATGACTATAATGCCTATACTCACCATGCCTGACGACGATATAACACACCCAATACCGGATTTAACAGGTTATATAACCGAGGGGCAGATAGTTCTATCTAGAGATCTGTGGAGAAAAGGTATCTACCCACCTGTAGACGTCTTCTTATCGTTATCAAGGCTTATGAAGGAAGGTATAGGGCCTAGAAAAACTAGGGAAGATCATAGAGAAGTATTCTCCCAGCTATTTGCAGCCTATTCTGAAGGTTCTTACCTCAGGGAGTTAGCCACAATAGTTGGGATAGAGTCTTTAACAGCTAGAGATAAGAAATACCTAGAATTCGCTGATCAATTCGAAAGACTCTTCATTAACCAGGGAGAATACGAACGCCGAGATATCGATACCACTCTCGATATTGCATGGGAGATACTATCAATATTACCAGAGGAAGAACTTACCCAGATAAGACCTGAGACCATTAAGAAGTACCACCCGGCTTACAGGGGAAAACATAAGTGAGTACAGAGATAATTAGATTACCTAGACCAACAAAAATCGAGCTTATAAGACTTAGAAGAAGACTTGCTTTAACAAGAAGAATCCATAGAATACTTAGAGATAGACTTACATTCTTAATGCAGGAATTCTATATAGCTCTCAGAAAAGCTTACGAAACAAGGAAGAAACTTAATCAGTTATTGAGCGAAATCTACAAAGTTTACTCCAGTGCTCTAGCTATTTACGGCCCCAACATTCTTCGCGAAGAAGCACAGACAATCACTGGCAACATTACGATTATTGCAGGTACAAGAAACGTTATGGGCGTTATAACTCCCTCAATCGAAATCCTGGATATCCCCCAACATACAGATGCTCTACCGTTGGAAGTTCTAGAGATACAGTTGAAGAGAAGAGAACTAATCGAAACTATAGCGATGCTGAGTGAATATGAGAAAGAGTTGATAGAATTGGGCAAGGAGATAAATAGGATTAGGAGGATAGTTATAATGCTAGAGAAAGTATTGATACCGAGGTTACTGAATACCATAAGGTACTTAATGATGAAATTTGATGAGATGGAGAGAGAGGAGAAGATTAGGAGTATCAAGATCAAAACTCTCATTCTTCAAAGATACGAAAGAGCTTAAACAATAATCTATTTACATACTTATTACTTGATACAGCTTATTCAGATCTCTTAGAACATATATTCATTATTAAGGGTGTTAACGTGGAGTTAACTTTCTTAAGTATGTTTAAGGATTCTAAAAACTTTTCATTGATAATAGTGTTAGGTGCTTGGATTAGGTAGTGCGAAGGTTCTATAAATGTTGGTAAAGTTTTTGATTTGAGAACTCTTACCATAACTACACCTTGTCTAGATGTTTTCTCGAGTATACAGACTTTGTTATCTATATGTGTATAGCCTATAACTCTACTCTGTTCATAAAGAGCTCTGGGGACAGGATTTATACCCAATTTCTTAAGTAGAGCGTGATCGAGACTACATAACTCTATGAATAGCCTTAGATCGATAATGAAAAAGCCTTTAATACTAGATAAACAAGCTATCTTCTCCTCGACATTGTCTGTTATAACTATGTGGATAGCTCTTTTAACACTATCACTTACCACGTTTCTTAATCCGCATTGAGAACATATTCTCAACGCTTTAACTAAGCCGAAATCTATATCGACATCTATATCGACTACAGCTTGAATAGCCATAGGCTGCGCTAACCTTATGCAATAACTAGGTACACATCTTCAGCAAGCTTTACGTAGTTACCTACCTCAGGTTTACCTAGAGCAACATCTTTAACTCTATGTAGATACTTAATATCTTTCGCTATAGAGTTGAGCTCTGGTGGTATGTATAGAACAGCATTTAGAGGTTCGGATAACCTCATGTTATGCTGTTTCTTGTATCTCCATACAGCGCTATTAACCTCTATAACCTTATCCAATATCTTGGCGTACCCCTTATCCCACTCCTCGTTGGGTTGTGGCATCGATTGGAAGTGCACAGAGTTGCCGTAGAGTTTTCTCCATATAAAATCTGTTACGAAAGGCGTTATAGGTGCTAACATGAGTAGAACAGATTTTAACGATGTATGTAGTGTATACCATGCACTTCTCTGCTCATCCTCTGAATACCCTTCATCTCCATAAGCTCTAGCTTTCACTAACTCTAGATAATGATCTGCAAAGATATCCCATACGAAATGATATAGAGTATGTATCGCTGTATAAACATCGGTCTCTTCATAGCTTTTCCTAACAACTTTAATAACATCGTTAAGTTTTTCAAGAAATGCCAAATCTAGTGGATAAAGCTCCTCAACACTATCTATTACCGGGAACATAGATACAAATCTAGCGATATTTATAAGCTTGGTTACGAACAGCATACCTGTTCTCATAAGCTGCTCCGAAACCCTGTAATCACTACCCACTTTCGCTACAGCTGCAGCCCAGAATCTAACGCTATCAGCACCGTATTTCTCAACCATAGGCTCTGTATAAACAACGTTGCCTTTGCTCTTATGCATAGCTTCCCCTTTCTCATCCAACCCCATACCGTTTATCCTAACAATATCAAACGCAGGTCTCTTGTAGAGCTGGTATACCCTTAACAAGGTATAGTAAAGCCACGTTCTTATAATGTCGTAGCCTTGAGGTCTCATAGACTTCGCTTTACCGTTTATATAGAGCTCGAAGATATGGGGATACTTAGTAATACCTGCTGCATATAGAACAGATATTGATGAATCGAACCATGTATCGAAAACCTTCGTTTCACCAACAAGCTGATCTTTAGATGCTCCACACCTAGGACATCTATCCCATGGTGGTGGGTCTACCCATGGTCTATAGTACTTACCAGGCTCTGGAACTAGTATATATCCGCATTGTCTACATCTCCACACAGGTACTTCTGTCGCATAGTATCTCGATTTAGATATAGGCCAATCCATAACCAGCGAATCTATCCAGCTTAAAAGTCTCTGTCTATATTCCTCAGGTATGAAAACCATTTGTTGAGCAATACTCTTCAAATCATCTTTAAATTCTAGCTGTTTAAGGAAGTACTCACGCGTATGTATAAACTCTACAGGTGTTCCGCAACGCCAGCAAGTAGGTACGTTTCTAACTATTTTCTCGATCTTCACTAGATAGCCTTGCTCTTTGAGAATCTCTGCAATTCTTCTCCTAGCTTCAGCTATTCTTAAACCAGCTATAGGCCCTCCTCTCTCGTTTATAACCCCATCCTCACCGACTATTATCCTTGGTTGAAGCCCTAATTCGCGTATAACCCTTACATCAGCTAAATCACCGTAGCTACATATCATCATAATACCTGTACCGAAACCCGGTTCTACAGATGGGTGTTCTATTATATCAACAGTATAGCCATAGATAGGTACAACAGCTTTACGTCCTTTAAGATATTTGTACCTTGTATCCTCGTTGTTATACGCTACTACAAGGCATGCCCCCAGGAGTTCTGGTCTTGTTGTAGCTATCACTATATCTCCTCCGTCAACGAGAGGAAACCTTATGTAGTATAGCTCACCCTGTTCTTCCTTATACTCTACCTCTGCCTCAGCTATAGAGGTTCTACACCTAGGACACCAAATAACAGGTCTTTCAGCTTCGTATATCAACCCTTCATTCCACAACTTTATGAAAGTGGCTTGGGTTATCTTTCTATACTCTTCGCTATCAGTACCCTCTCTCCAGTACTCGAAAGTACATCCAAGTTTTCTCCAGATAGCTATAAACTCCTTCTCTACCTCGTCTAGATGCTTCTTGCACAGCTCTAGGAACTTCCTCCTACCCTCCGGGGTTTTGGCAACTTCATGCGGATTTATACCGTATGTCCTTTCCACCTGTATCTCTACAGGAAGACCATTCCTATCACCGTAGAACGGCATTAAAACGTTGTATCCCATCATCCTGTAAGCACGGGCAATCATATCCATCTGGATATAGGAAGCTACTTGACCTATATGAGGTTTACCAGATATATACGGTGGTGGTGTATCTATTATAAGAGTTGGTTTTGAAGAATCGTAGAAGAACTTGCTGTGACCTTCTCTCTCCCATAGCTCTATAAGCATCGACTCGTATTCTTTGCTCCACCTAGTTTCCTCAAGTCTAGGTTTAAATAGAGCCCTTTTCATAGGTATTCCCAACCCTCCTCTGTAGATACACTCTAGTTGCAGTCTTCATCAGCATAACATTACGAAGTTTCCACAGAAATAAAATTTTATAGTTGCTCTACCCAGTTTTCGAGTATTTCACTAAGTAAAAGCTTATTAATTACTTGGCTTATACCTAGATATAGATTAGGTGAGAACCGCAGGTATACACCATGGTACCTCCACTTAAAAAAATAGAAGATGTTGTTTGGGTTATACCTAAGGAGTATAAGAGATGTATGTTGGTACCAGCAATTATTTATGCAGACGAGTTCCTACTGAATAAGATGAAGGAGGATGCAACACTTGATCAAGCTGCGAATGTAGCGTGTTTACCGGGTATTGTTGGTGCAAGCTATACCCTACCCGACGGTCATCAAGGGTACGGTTTCCCCATAGGTGGTGTAGCAGGGTTTCTGGTAGATGAAGGTGTTGTTAGCCCTGGTGGAGTTGGTTATGATATTAACTGTGGTGTAAGAGTTCTTAGAACAGATCTAACTATTAAAGATGTTAAGCCTAAGCTTAGAAGCATAGTAGATGAGTTGTTCAAGAATATTCCTAGCGGAGTAGGTGCTACAGGTAAGCTTAGGTTATCGATATCGCAACTAGATGAAGTTCTTGAGGAAGGTGCTCAGTGGGCTCTTAGACAAGGATTTGGAACTGAAGACGATATCCAGCATACAGAGTCTAAAGGTATGTTGGACTGGGCTAATGCTGAGAAAGTTAGTAGGAGAGCGAAAGAGAGAGGTGCACCACAGCTAGGTACTCTAGGAAGTGGTAACCACTTCTTAGAGGTACAGATAGTGGATAAGATATACCTTCCAGAGATAGCTAAAAAGATAGGTATTTTCGAAGAAGGGCAGGTAACCCTCATGGTTCACACAGGATCTAGAGGTCTAGGACACCAAGTAGCTAGCGATTACTTAATGGTTATGGAGAGAGCTATGAGGAAGTACGGGATAAGCCCACCTGATAGAGAGCTCGCGGCTGTTCCATTCAATAGTAGCGAAGGTCAAGACTATTTCGCCGCTATGGCAGCAGCAGCTAACTATGCGTGGGCTAATAGACAGATCATAACCCACTGGGTTAGAGAATCTTTTGCTAGAGCTTTAGGTAGCGCTGATCCCGAGAAATTCGGTATTAAACAGATATACGATGTAGCGCATAACATAGCTAAAGTTGAGGAACATGAATACGAAGGTAGGAGAGTGAAAGTTGTTGTCCATAGAAAAGGAGCTACAAGAGCATTTCCACCACGACATCCAGAGATACCTCCAGATCATAGAGAGTTCGGTCAGATAGTGTTGATACCTGGTAGCATGGGTACAGCAAGTTATATAACGATACCGGGTCCTAGAGCTAAAGATACCTGGTGGTCTGCACCCCACGGAGCTGGGAGATGGATGAGTAGAGCAGCTGCAACAAGAGCTATATCGCCTAGAGAAGTTATAGAGATGCTGGAGAAGAAAGGCGTCATGGTTAGAGCTGCTACGATGAGAGAGTTAGCTGAGGAAACACCTGATGCTTATAAAGATGTGGACAAGGTTGTTGATGTAGCTACTAGAGCTGGTATCGTAAAACCTGTAGCTAGGTTAATACCTCTAGCTGTTGTAAAAGGTTAGCAAAGAGTTTTCGTAACATAGAGTGCTTTACCTATCACTCTTTGTTTTCCTTAGATTCAAAAACTTTTTGTATCGATACCCAGTAGCTATGGAGATTCTCAAGAGCTCTCCTCTTTAGTTTACCATCTAAATTAGCATTATTTATAGCTTCTTCTAGGAACTCTATAGTCTCCTTCATCACATCGTATCTTACTGGAAAAGGTATACCATCCTTACCCCCATGAGCAAAAGCGTAAGCAAAAGGATCTATAGCATGGGTTACAGGATCTCTGAAAGAAGGAGTATCGTTGTATATGATGTCTGCAACAAGAGCTAAAGCTCTTATAAACTCAGGACCCACTCCCTCTTGTATAAGAAGTTCGTTGAAAGATTCTACAACTTTTTTAGTGAGGATTTCTAGTGTTTTCTCTATCCTATTGATGCTCGTTATAGGTCTGTAGAACAAAGGATTAACCTTCCATACCTCAACTACACCTCTATACCTACTACCTAGATCTGTAGTAGTACCCATACTTTTTATCCATTGCTCAAGTGTTTTATCTTGTTTAATTAACCTATTCACATACATGATATCTCTAAGGGTTTGACGAGGATTCGATAGAAGATCCATAATAGTTCTCCTAGTTCTCCAAGAATCAATATCTACAAGATTTAGTGCATAAGATTTAAGATTACACGCTATACCGCTATGAGGATCTTTCTCCGATGTTAAGTAATCTGTATGTATATGATATCTCCTAGCCATCTTTTTCTCTATATTCATACCCTGCTGTACAACAGTCCAAACACCACTCTCTGAAACAATGAGCCCATGGATATAGAGACTGTAGCCATCTTGAAGAGCCGAACTATCAATTTTAGCACTAAGCTTACTGATATACTTGTAGTACCCAGGGTCTAAACCATATTTAGAAAGTTTCTCCACCTCATTCTTTACTTCTCTAGCATCTCCACCTTTACCACCTAGAACAGCGAACCCAACTTCGTTAAGAGCATCAACATTAGCAAAACTTTTTAAAACGTATAGAACAACTGTTGTAGATCCACTGCTATCCCAATCCATTCCTATAACGTTATTGAATGCTTGAAACCATAGAGGATCAGAAAGTCTTTTAACAACGGTTTCCGGCCCAAAGTTATTGACTATGTACATAATTATCGCTTTACCTAAACGTTTCATATACTGGAGTAAGTAGGGAGGTACATGACCTTCGTGAAGCGGTAACTCAGCGTATCCTCGGCTAATCATGATTAAACACTTAACCTCTACAAATTAGTACATGTAGAAAGAGTTATAAACTCGCAGCTGATCGAAACTACCACCTACAGTATCGCAACGGTATCTTAAAGTTTATAACTGTTCAATTTATCTAGACCTTGGGTTCGCATTTTGAGTGATATCGTGGAAAAACTACTCCAAGCTGAACTAAGGATAGTAAATAAGCATCTCCCTGTAGAGAGGAAGACTCTTGCACAGTTACTCAAAGAAGAGATCCCCTTTGTGCGTTGTAGAGATGGGTCTATCCATGTCTTTAAACGAAGTGAGCTTCTCAAACTTAGGAATTTGGTAAGCGATGAAGAAGCTCAGAAACTCCTCCTACCAATAGTTATACAGGTAAGAGTAGATATGGATACGCCCACAGGTTTTGTAGAAGATTCTCTAGAAGCATCTGTTATCAGAAGAATTCTCGGTTTAAAACCACCTCTAGATAGACATGATGAGAAGCTTCACCTATACAAACCTCAGCTCTTTGAATTGAGATATAGATTCTCAACAATATTCCAGATAGCCGTTGTTGTAGAACTACATGAAGCAGATCTTTTAGTAGATCGAGAAAGGTCAATACCATGACGAGAACAGGTTTGTTAAATAATGAATACAAAATCGTTTTCGCATTGATTATAGCATTAGTATCTACACTGTTGATATTGATAGCTGTACTCCAGATGTATGGTGTACACAACTATACCTCTATCTCCAGTTACGAAGATCAAGTAAAACAGCTAGTTTTCGATGTTATGAAGGGTGTTGAGGAGATAAGAGGTCTAACTATAGGGAGAGATATAGAGATTAAGCTCATAAACACCTCCTGGGCTATAAAGACGTGGGCTCCGAAAGAGGATACCGAGATACCTAAAGAACTTCTCTATAGAGAGCTTCTGTATAAATTAACATTTATCCTACCATACGATAGGTCTATTGTTCAGAAAGAGAGGGAGTGGGTTGGGATGTTCGCTGCTGCAGTAGCAGGAAAAACGTTATACATAAACACAGATTACTTCGATCCTAAAAATCCTTCAATAAGGAATTTACTTGCTCACGAGCTTACCCATGTAGCACAATTCCTTCACTTCCATATAGAGACCTCACAAATACTCGATAATCGTTTAGCTATTTTAACTCTTGTAGAAGGTGATGCTGGGTGGACACAGCATCTATACTGTATCAAGACAAAGCTTTGCGAACCTTCTCCTCCAACCTATATATATTTAAATGATCTATATCTCTCCCTCAACCTCTTTCCATATATCTACGGAGAGAACTTTGTTCGATATCTACACGATCATGGGGGATGGGATCTTGTTAACAAAGCCTACAGTAAACCGCCTAAGTCTACCTTAATGATTTTGAAGCCCGAGGTATACCTAGACTACCTGCTTAACAACGTAGATATTGTGATAAACGTTAGCCTCTACACTGTAGAGATTGGAAACTGTGTTTATAACGATGTTTTAGGTGCATACTACGTAATGCTGATCCTAACAAAACATACAGGTTTAGATATAGCTCAAGATATAGCCACTAATTGGCGAGGAGATAGAGTTGCTCTATGTAACTATGAAGAAGGTAATAGAAGTGTATGGGTTGTGCTATGGAATATAACCTGGAGTAACCCTCTATACGCCACCAATTTCTACAACAACTTAACCTCTATGCTTAGAAATAGAGGCGAGGTTTACGAACTAGGGAAAGGAAAGGTTGTGGCTATAATAGAAGTCCGTGAAAATCTTAAACATGTTATCGAAATAGAGATCGTTACCTCGAACAGCGTATTTATAAAGTCTTGGTTTACAGAGGAAAACCATAGCTAAAATTTAATTTTATAAAATTTTATATTGTAGATATGTCTACCTTTAGCAAACCTCTACGTATAATATAATCAACAAACATCTCTAGTTCATCAACTCTCGGAGAATCTCTAGAAGATCTCTTCGTTGCTTTTAAAGCTGCTGCAACAGTAGAATATTTAAGAGCTTCAACTATGTCATGCATCTTCATATACGTAGAGACGAAAATACCTGTAAATACGTCTCCACAACCTGCTGTTGATAGTATCTTCATACCTAAACATTTCAACGGTACAGCATTTATCTTCACAACATTTCCTCTATGGATCGCGATAACCCCTTTAACCCCTCTCTTAATGATAAGAGAACATTTAGTTCTCTGAGCATACCTCTTCAACCCATCCACATCATCAGCATCGGTAAACGCATAGAGTTTAAACTCTTCCTCGTTCGGCATATAAAAACAGTCGTTGTTAAGTTCCCGAACTTTGCTCTCTATATCAATCCACAAAGCATGAGGATCTATGAATAGAATAGCATCTTGTGGAACAGTATTCAAAAGCTTTTTTGCAGCACTTACTGTTGTATTCCCTAAGACAAGAGCTTTAGCATTATCGATACTCGGTACAAGATCTTCTGTATAGAAATCGTTAGCCCCCGGTATTGTTACTATCGTAGGCTCTCCCTCTGGATCGATAAATATGTAAGCTTTACCTGTTTCGTAATTCAGTATCTTCACATAGCTAAGATCTATACCTTCAGCACCTAGCTTCTCAAATACGAGATCTTTATAATCGTTACCTATAGCTCCTAGAAGCTTCGTATTGATACCCTTATCTATTCTAGCTATAGCTGTAGCTATATTTGCTGCTGTACCCCCTACATCAATTTCTACTACTTTTCCACGATACTTCGAACCTCTCTTCATATACCCATCGATCTCTATAACGATGTCTATATTAATCCTTCCAGCTACATATACCGACATAAGGCATCAACATAGTTATCAGCTAAGGAAGTGCTGAACCCTGGATATATCTTTAATATCGAAGGTTTTATTAATCTTAATAAATTTTCAGTAAACTCTTAGAACATCAATATATTTAAGTATCTCCAATGATAGAGTACTCTAGCTGTAACCGAGGTCGAAGATATGGATGAAGAGCTAGCTTTATTCGCAATCGACTACGCAACTAAGTTGGGAGCTCAGTACTCTGAAGCTAGAATTCATAGAGTTGAAGAGTTCGAGATTATATCTAGAAACGGAGTTGTAATAGGTTCAGGTAAAGGTATCTCTGACGGTATAGGTATAAGAGTTCTTGTAGATGGTGCTCTAGGTTTCTCAGCTACGAACATACTGACTAAGGAATCTGTTACGAAAGCTGTAGAAGTTGCTTATAGTAGAGCTAAGGCGCTAGCTAAGTTCATGAAGAAATCTATAGTTTTCGCAGATGCTAGACTTGGTAGAGCTAGTTATAGTGTTGAAGAGAAGAAGAAGTTTCAAGATGTTTCTCTAGAAGATAAGCTTAAGATACATAGCGAGTTGTGGAGATCAGTTAGCTCAGCTGTATCTAAGGCAAAGGTCTCTGTATTCACATTAACTTATACAGAGTTTATCGAGGAGAAAATAGTTGTTAATAGCGATGGAGCTTATATAAGAAGTAGAATCCCTAGAATATTAACTACATTCAATATCGTGGTATCACATCCTCAGAAAGGAACTATACAGAGATTCGAAGAACATGGTGCTAGCGGTGGATTTGAATGGTTTGAGAAATGGAGATTAGAAGAGAAACTTGTAGACGATGTTAAAACCTACGAAAGGATACTGTTGACAGCTATAGAACCTCCTAAAGAAGATGTACCTGTTGTTGTAGGAAGCGAGATAGTGGGGATAATAACCCATGAAAGCTGCGGTCATCCAAGCGAAGCCGACAGGATACTGGGGAGAGAAGCTGCTCAAGCAGGTAAAAGCTTTATCAAACCAAATATGCTTGGCTATAGAATCGGGAACGAGTATGCTACAGTTATAGACGACCCAACGATTCCAGGTAGCTTTGGTTTCTTCCTCTACGACGACGAAGGTGTTTCAGCTAGACCTAAGTACCTCTATAGAGAAGGTGTTATAACAGAGTTTCTACACAATAGATGGACAGCTTACATATTCGGTGTGGAGAGTAACGGGTCTTCGCGTTCAATGGATTACGCTTCCGAGCCTATAATAAGGATGTCGAATACATACCTAAAACCTGGGGATCACAAATTTGAAGAACTTATAGAGGATGTAAAGCTGGGGGTGTATATCAAGAGCTATATGGAGTGGAATATCGATGATGAGAGATGGAGTCAGAGGTATGTAGGGTTAGAGGCTTACCTTATAGAGAATGGAGAGTTAACTAAATTCGTTAGGAATCCTGTTCTAGAGATTACAACGAAAGCTTTCTATAGCTCTATAGATGCTGTTGGTAAGGATTTGAGATTCTATACCGGTTTCTGCGGTAAAGGGGAGCCATCTCAAGGTGTACCTGTCTGGTTTGGAGGTCCTGATGTAAGGCTTAAGAAGATTAGGTTAGGGGTTGGGTAGATTAGGAATGCATGTATCTGAACTCTCAACCAAACTAATTGAGAAAGCTGTGAAAGAAGGATTCGACGAAGTAGCTGCCCTCGTAACGAAGATTAACAGCGTTATGGCTAAGATAGCTAATAGCGAACCTACAGTTATTCAGCAGTGGGTAACAATATCTGTAAATCTCTACCTAACTAAGAGTAGAAGAATATTCGTTGTAAGCCTCGAGCCTAGAAGTCTAGAGGAACTCGATAAACCTATTAAAGAACTTATAGCACTAGCGGGTAAAGTTATCGAATCCCCATTCTACGCCCCGCTACCCAAGGTAGAGAAGGTCGAGCCTCTCAACATGGTCGATAAATCCGTCATCGATTACATGGATAAGATGGATCAGCTAGTAGGGTTGCTGTTGGAAGCTAGCTATAGAGAGAGAATAGATAGTGTTGCAGGGATGGTAAAGCTGAGCTATGTTAAGAGAGCCCTCTCTACCTCTACCTCTATAAACGCTGTCGAAGAGAAAACCTCTATGACTAGCTATATAAGAGCTTTCGCTGGCGATGGCTCTGGTCAGTGGAGTTTTACATCAACTAAGGTCGATACCAAAGGTTTAGAATACATGGCGTTAACAGCTGCTAGATTTGCTAACGAGAGTAAGGGTAGGATAGATATAGAGCCGGGTTATTACGATGTTATCCTGAGCCCTATGGTTTTCGGAAACCTTATCAACTACGTCTGTAGAATGGCTTCGGCGTTCTCTGTTCTAATGGGTACGTCGATCTTTATGAAGAGAAGTGTAGGAGAAGAAGTTGCATCGAATATTCTGAACGTATACGATGTACCTAGAGATACCGAGCTACCTAACTTTGTAGGTTTTGATGATGAAGGTGTTAAAACGTACAACAAACCCGTGATAGAGAACGGGGTACTTAAAACACTTCTACACAATACTAAAACAGCTTACATAATGAAGAGTACTACCACAGGTAATGCTGGATGGATAGCCCCTCACCCATGGAATATACATGTATCCCCTGGAGACTCGTCATTCAACGAAATGGTGTCGGAGGTTAAGAAAGGCTTAATTATAACGAATAACTGGTATACAAGACTTCAGAACTATGTAGAAGGAGAGTTCTCGACCATAGCTAGAGACGCAATATTCCTGATCGAGAACGGTAGAATAACGAGATCTGTAAACAGGGTTAGGATTGCTGATAAACTTCTCAACATACTTAAGAATATCGATCTTATCGGTAAGGATCTATACAATATCCATTGGTGGGAGGTAGGCATACCTACGAGATCTCCATACATATTAGTGAGGAATATAAGAATAACAAAGCATGTAATCTAGATACCTAGCCAGAAGATTCCAATACCTTAGGATAAATGGTTGAAGAGTTTTTTAAGATAAAGAGTTCAAAGGGGGAAGTATCGTGAACTTGCTGTAAAGTTCAAAAAATTGTAGATACTGTTGAAGATATCGCGAAGAAACTTAGAGAGGACTCTAGGTAAGGTTATTTACATAATTATGTATATACCGCTTCAGCAAAATTTATATAATCCCACAACATTTTTACAATAAGTCTTGTAAGGTACCTCTATGTCTGGGATAGATATAGTATTTATAGCTAACAAAATCATTGAAAAGTTAAGTGCGTTAAGAACAGAAGTCGATTGTGCTATTGCTTGTGTGAGTGGAGGTATCGATAGCACAACCTCAGCTATTATAGCTAAGAAAGCTCTTGGTGAAAAAGTCTACCCAATATTCATTGATACAGGCTTTATGAGGATGAACGAAGGTATTAAGGTAAAAAAAGCTTTGGAGGGTTTGCTAGATCTTGAGATACATGATTACGCTGAACAGTTTATATCTAGGATTGAAGGTTTAGAAGATGCTGAAGAGAAGCGTATAGCTTTTAGAGAGATGTTCTACACTGTTGTTAAGAAGATTGCTGATGAGAAAGGTTGTAGCTGGGTTGTTCAAGGAACAATAAAAGCAGATGTTATCGAAACTGTAGGAGGTATTAAAACTCAACACAATGTTTTAACCAATGCAATTCTTCAAAAATATGGGTTTAAAGTTATTGAACCGTTAATAGATCTCTATAAGAATGAGGTTAGAGCTCTAGCTAAATACCTTGGACTACCGAATTGGTTAATAGAGCGTCAACCATTTCCAGGGCCAGGGCTTTTAATACGTACTGTAGGCAAACTCTACAGAGAAAAACTTGAGCTTGTTAGAAGGTTAACTGATTTAGTTGAGCAGTGGTTTAGTGAAAGAGGTTTTAGTCAGTATTTCCCTGCTGTTTGGGAGTACGATGTTATTGAGCATAGAGATTCTAAGGAGTTGAGCTACGATGTTTATAAAGTTATGGTTACAGGTGTTTTAGAGGGGAAGCGTACGTATGGTCACCCTGTTATAGTTCGAGGTTCTCCGATAAGTGTAGATTTATATAATGTATACAAGTTGTTTGAACCTAAGCTTTATCCACACATCCTTATCGAGATTGGGGGCAGAGATAGAGGTGGATATGTTGTGGCTATAAGGATTGTTAAGACAGAGAATTTTATTGTAGCAGATGTTGGTAGAGTAGGTATTGATGAACTGAAGAAGCTTGCAGAAACAGTTATGAGGTTAGAGCCGGAGGTACGTGTTGTAGCGTACGATGTTACACCTAAACCTCCTGCAACAATAGAGTACGAGTAAATATTTGAACACAAGCTTACCGTATTTTTGATCTTAATTTTTTCGTAAGGTTATCAGCTATATATAGGGGGTCGGGTAGAGGGTAATGCTTATTCCAAACACTCTCGGTAATTATCAAAGCATTCTCCGGTGTTAATCTATGCCCAACTGAAATATATACACTACCTCCGTGGATATTCTTCGCCACATAGCCTACGATACTACCATCAACAACTATGGCTTCTCTACGCTTATCATCTAAAACTATTGAGCCGTAGAGAAGCTTCTTAGCTATACCTATGGAAGGTTTATCTAGTACAACACCTATATGAGAAGCTATACCGAATTTCCTTGGATGAGAAACACCGTGGCCATTCACCATAACTACATCGGCATCTACACATCTTGCTGAAAGCTCTTTTATAGCTCCTGTCATTAGAGGTGCTTCTCTAAAAGCTAGTAACCCAGGTACGTAAGGTATATCAATATCGTCTACGATTGCTACATGACATATTTCCCTCCTTTTCTCAGCGTCATAAGCTACAGCAACCCCTACCCCCTTAGACCCTTTGTACCCTACATCTGTAGCAACGATAACCTCTATATCTTGAACTTCTATTGGTTCAAAACTAACTAACTTACTTAGCTCTAATTGGAGTTTCTGAGCAACGATATAATCGAATCGCTTCTTTATCGTTAAACACACCTAGAGCTAAAATGGTTTATACAATAGGTAAGCTCTTCTCTATAACACCGTTTCTACTTATAATAGCTAGGTCTATCCCATCACCTGAGACAGCATCTCTCGATGCGGCAGTCTTTATAGCTTTTATACACAGTTCCTCTGCTTCTTTAAGAGATAAATCTTTCTTATAACCACTCTCAAGAATACCTATAGCTATGGCAGCTCCTGTACCTACAGCAGCATAATCATCTTCTATCATTGAACCGACAGGATCTAGTACGTATAGATGGAATCCTTCCTCATCGTATCCAGCAAATATTATCTCGGAGATGAAGGGCATCAACTTGTAGCTATATAGTATAGTTGATAGAAGTTTAGCAGCAGCTCTAACACTCATCTTCTTAGACGTTAACCTCTCTCTATACATAACCTCAGCTGTGATTATTCTGCTAATAGTTTGCATATCTCCGAAAAGACCTGCAGCCGCCATAGCCATTCTATCGCCTATCCTGAAAACCTTTTTCCCAGATTTACTAAGTATAAAACCTCCATAGCTTATCCTTTTCTCAGCCCCTATAACAACACCTTCACCAACTTTCAAACCTACTGCTGTAGCTCCTGTTAAAACCTTCTCGTAGGTCATGACCTACACCTAAGCTAGATATCATTAAGAGGCTTTATAAACTTAATACCTTGTGGAGGTCTGGTTAGAGATACAGTAGAACGGTGTTACACTACTTCTTCTCTAAAATATCGTAACCATACAGTAGTTTGAAAAGTTTACGACCTTCTTCAGTCATTCTCTCAGGACTCCACTGTCTCTCTAAGTCTAGCCTAACTATAACGTTCTTATCCTTGAAATGCTCTTTCAACAGTGTCTCAACTTGATATACTACGAGATAACCTATAGGACAGAAAGGCGTTGTTAAACCTAGGATAACTTCTATAGAGTTCTCATCAACATTTACTTCGTATACCAAACCGAGATCATATATATTTATAGGTATCTCAGGGTCGTAGACAGTTCTCAACAACTCTAAAACCTTCTGTTTAACATCTTCAACATTGCTCATGATAGTTCCCTTCTACATATTTTGCTTCTTACATAGGTAAGGTTATAGGTTTACCCATCATGACAAACTATAGCATATCTTGGTACTACTTAAATACTGTGTAACACAATTCCAATAAAGTTTAAAAATAATAATGTATTAGATTAGAAGTGTTTAGCTAATTTGCGGGTTAAAGGTTTTAGAAGTTCTTGACGTTCCTCAAATTGTTTAAAGCTATTAAAGTTGATTGGTATGGATCTGAGCTTCTGGTTATAGCTGAACCTATAACTACTATTCTCGCACCGTTAGCTACGAAAAGCCCTACTTCATGAGGTTTTATACCTCCAGCAACCATTGTTATAACGCCGCTTGCCGATATCTCTGAAACCTCTTTTAGTAATTCTCTCGCTGTTACACCTCTTTTTCTCTGCACATCTACACCAACATGTAGAGCTACTATATCTACACCAAGATCTGCGAGACGTAGAGCTTTATTTACAGGGTTAGAGATGTAGATAAGATCCGCTATCAGCGCTACCCCAGATTCTCTACATACTTTTACAGCTTCTTCGATAACATCATCGTCAACTATACTCAAGATTGTTACACCATTAACACCCTTCTTTATATAGGGAGAGAACTCTAGTTTTACAGCGTCAACTGTTTTCAAATCCGCTACTATAAGCTTGTCCATAGCGATCCTCTTTATAGAGTCAAGTGCTTGTATACCGTAGGCTTTGATTAGAGGTGTCCCTAGCTCTACTATATCTGCCCCTGCTTCTACAACTCTTGAAGCAACTTTAAGAGCTTCATCTAGATCTACGAAATCTAGCGCAATTTGTAGTAAAGGTTTTTTCTTAGCTTCCTCTACCAGTCTAGGCATTACCTAGACCCTCAAACATTTTGATTATATTCTTCAAAAACTCTTTACCATCCTTAGTCTTCGGGTATGTTACGGTAAGTACAGATCTTGGGAAAGGTTCTTTCTTAACATATTCAAGGAATTTCTTAGGCCAGTTATCAGGATTAAACCCTTTCTGTGCTAGAAGAGATACTAACCATCGTTCACTACCGAAACCTGAACACCCTGTCCAAAGAATTTCACCTCTGTTATGTTTTATTCTGAAAGGCTCTGTAAACTTTGTTCCGTGTATAGAGATGTTGCCTACCTCTAACCAAGCTTTCTTATCGTCTCTACCACCTTTGTACGGTACCCAAACCTCTATATCTATAGTTCCAGGTGTATTTATATCGAGCTCCAGCTTCTCCTCGACTACCCCTGCCTGTTCGTAGAACCACGGTGTAACCCATGCAAATCTCCACTCCAAGTCCAAAACTTTATCTAAGAAATACTCGTACCTCTCCATAAGCTTATTCCTTATATCTATAACATGCTCAGGTTTCCCTAGCCACACAATCTCTATCCTATGGAACTCTATTAGCCTCTCAATACCGTGAAGACCTCCTGCCTCCCATCTAAACGAAGGTCCGCTCATATCGTACCATTTTATAGGTAAAACAGCGTCATCGAGTATTTCGTTCTCGAAAAACCAGTAGAAAGGTTCGCACTGTGCAAAGCATAAGAAGTATGATGGAGGTTCTAGGTATTTCTGTACTTCTTCAGGAGGAGCTGTATCCATTACATACATGTAGTCTATCAGGGGCTCGAACTCAGCTATATTGTAGGTCTTCGGAAGAGATGCAAACACCATAGAGTTTATAACGCCTTTCAAATGCCCTGTCTTCAACCCTACCTCTAGAGGGTACATCTTCGGGAAAGTAGCTTCATCAAATCCCAGAGGTTTCACTACCTCGTCTAGGAATAACCTTTTCAAAGCATTGAGTATGTGTGTTAGAGGTGGTGTATAGATCCACTGACCTATAGATACCCTCTTGATCCAGCCTATATCCTCCAAGATTTTGTTAGGATCATCAAAGAATTTCACAGTTTTCTCAGCACTTTTCTTGTAGAGTACCCAATGCTCCCCTTTACCACCCCATCTATATCTCCTCTCCTTCTCTTCAACCAATCTAAGAAGTCTTAAGAATATAGGTTTCTTAAGATCGCTCTCCGATAACTCGCTAAGTTCTACAACTGTTTTAGTTCCATCACTATATATGTTCTTCACGAAAGGTAGAGATAACGATATAGAGATGCTACCTTCTAACACAATCTTAGGCTCTATAAGCCTTAACCCCCGAATACCTATCCTAAAGTTTTTACCTAGTTCCTGAGCTAACACATTCCTAATCCTGAGAGAAGCTTCGTCTATTCTTACCCTAGAACCTGTTTCAAGAACGAAAACTATCTTATCCTCTTTCAATTCAAAACTAGATATATGGGCTCCTTCAACAGGGTCTCTCGCTCCACGTTTAAGATAAACATTGTTTAGGTACTGGATAACCTCTACAACCTTGCTCTTAGCCTCCTCTGGCAAAGGTTTGCTCAAGGTTACTTCAAGTACACCTGTTATACGCATAGTTCTTCACATCTCAAAATCTTACTCTCTAAAATCTTAAACCTCATCTAAAAACTACTGCTAACTCAAAATAATTTTTTATGTATACGAGACCATAGATACCTGTTCCTTGATCTTGAAAACAGCTTTACAGAACTAGCAATAATGATTTATAGAGCTTCCACATATATCATATTCAGATAAAACTTTTTGAGGAGTGCTTTGATCTAGATCTTGGTAAACCTTAGCTAGGTGTCATTATGCCTCGTATACTTGTAGTATACTACTCAAGAACAGGGAATACTAAGAAACTTGTTGAAGGTTTTGTTAACGGTGTTAAAAGAGTTTCTGGTGTAGAGGTTGTTGTTAGAAGCGTTGATGAAGCTAAGGTTGAAGAACTGCTCTACGCAGATGCTATAGTTTTTGCAAGTCCGTCGTACTTCAGATTACCTGCATGGCCTTTGAAGAAGTTTATCGACGAATCTATAGCTGTTTACGAGAAGCTCGAAGGTAAACTTGGTGGAGCATTGTGTTCAGCTGGTTCTGAAATTGGTGCTATTAAATGTGTTCAAGCGTTGAAAGATGTTGTAGAGGAGCACGGAATGGTGTTCGTAGGTGAAGGTGTTTGGTGTATCGAGAGCCCAGGTGATGAAGATCTAGAGAGAACTGCTAACTACGGAGAAACAATAGCTAGAGCTGTTATACGAACTAAAGGTTAAATCTGTGATCTAGCTATTGCTAAGGTATCGAGATCATCTATAGTTTTTTCTAGCTATAACTCCTAGTTCTTCGAGAATTGCTAGCGATTCTCTTAACCTATCTAAAGGTATTGTCTTGCCGTAGTCTAAGTTAATGTATTTCGCTATCTCATTAACTGTACACGGTTTTATCATCGTTAGTAAGGGGATGTACCTAATCACTATATGCTGTATAAAGCTGCTATCCATAAACTTTCTGTAGAATTCTATAGCTTTCTCAAGACCTAGTTTCTTCGCTATGAATCTAGCTGTGAGAACACCTTTTGAAGCTATGTATATATACTCTGCATCGCTTTGCACATCTATTTGCCCAACTTCTTCTACATCTAAGTGTTTCAGAGATGCGTACGATTTAATGAAGTCTGTATACGCATCACCTACTTGTTTAACTATACTCTCTTTGAATTTCTCTACAGCTATAATGTAAAGCGTTGTACCAACAGCTACACCTATATCTTTAGCGATATCGGGGTCGAACTTATCTATAGAGTCCATATTGCTGTGGTAGAAATCGTCAGGCCATTGATTAAGCATTACTGAAGGTATTCCGAACTGTAGATAGAGATCGTGATCGCTACCGCTATCGTATGGAGTTATATCGAATCTAAAGGATAGAGCTCTCGAAACATTTGAAAATGTACTACGTTTTGAAATAGAGTGTAGTAGAGATTTTAGTAATAAACCTTCGTAAAACGGTTTCGATAATAAGTAGGGTGGTCTTATGAAGTACAATGTTGAGTTCGTAATCCACTGTTTCTCTCCAACCATATCTAGGTTAATACCGAAGTCTATACCAGTACCTCTACCTATCTTCTCCATGAGGTAAGGAAGAGATCCATAGTACTCAGGGAAGAATACGAAGCTTATCTTCCTCATCTTCGGAATACCTAGTTCACCTCTATTTATAGCTCTATCAATTGATTTTACTAGCTCTAAAAGCGTTGCTACCCCACTTACATTATCATTAACTGTTCCCCCCGGATGGCATAGATGTGCATAGCTATGAATCTCCGTATCTCCATCTCCTACCGAAACCTCGATAACAGGGGCGTATGCTTCTGCTCTATAGCTTGCCTCTACGTAAACTCTAACCCTAACCTTATCTCCTCTCTCCAACCTATTTATAATACGCAATGCATCCTCTTTCGAAATAGTTACTGCAGGAGCTTTACACTCTTTAACTTCGTCTCTCGATAGGAATAAGCCTACGTAGGGGATAGCTTTCTCGTAGAGACCTCTCTTAAAGAGTATGAAAGCTGATGCACCGAACCTACAACCAAGCTTGTATACTAGGTATGGAGGTCCATACGAAAGCACAACCTTATTCTCAACACCTTTATACCTATCCATGTCAAGACCTTCACCAACATAGACTACCTCTGCTTCAATATCACCTCCAGGGCTATGGGCAGCGATAGCTGTTCTAGCTTCGATAAAACTGCTCAAGATCTTCCCCTGTGGTAGAAGCTGAACAAAACCATCTCTAACATCCCAGCCAACAACATCGCTATGTATACCAAAGGCTTCGCTATAGCTATAACGATAAATCTTCACCTCAAAATTCTCTACGTCTAGAACCTCTTTAACAATAAAATCAGCTGCTTTCTCTAATTCACTACAACCCTGAATTCTATGGAATCTTGAAATAGATGATGCAATCCATAGAAGTTCCTCTGTAGAGTAGAATTTATTTATAGAGTTGAAAACATTTGATGAGCTGACCATAACATCGACCTTACGGTATTCTAACTCAGCAGATATTTAAATTGTGTACAACATCAACACAATACTTAGAAAGAAAAGAGGAGAACCCGTGGACACTCTAAAAGTTAAAAAAGCCTTATTTTTATAGCTATACTTAAGTCCTCATATATTTGTCTATTCCTATTTATTTCCTTAGTTTGCTTAATCTTTTTAGAAGCTCTTTATCTCCTTCAAAATCGCCAGCACATGTTGCTATAATTCCTTCAACAAGACCTTCTAGTTTTTCTGCATAAGATACAGCGTTCTCTAGATCTGTTGTGGGATTCCAACCTATTCTTGCAAGTATTTCGGCATTCTTGGGGGTCTTTATCAAGAAGTATGTGTATAGGGGTATGTTTAGTTTCTTTAGTTCTGCTGAGACCCCTTCCAGTATTGGGAAAGTCTCGTCGGTTAACCTCATAAAGAACGCGAAATCCCAGCCAGTTTTAACTCTGTTAACCATATCTTCAACTCCAAACTCTTTCTTATACCTATCTCTTACAGGTCTTGGCGAAAGCAGACATCCAAGTTTTACACGTCTCACCTTTACCTCGTTTCTTAGGAAATCTCTTGCATCTTCAGATCTCTTCCAGTATTTAGGTGCTAAAGGCTCTCCATACTTAGGTTCGTCGCCGAAGGTTAGAACGAGACCATCTAGACCTAAAGCATCAGCTGCAAGAGCTAGTGCACCAACTTCTACAGGCCCTTTGTAGTTGAGGATGAATATGGGTATAACAATTTTATCAGGGTACTTAATCTTCAGAACACATCCAACAGCTGTTCCACTTGGTGCAGGAACACCGGCTGCGCTGTCGGTGATATTCCATCCATCAACAAGATCTTTCGTTTCCTCAGCCATCTGTAGAAACTTTCTAGTAGGTACAAATTCGTGTAGTATCTTCATGTAACCACCGTGGAGTATATCCGATGATCCTATTTTATAAGTTTTTATGTATATAAATCCCCTCGATTATCTATTGGTAAAGTTTGGGGATAAGCTTGAAACAGTTTTCAGTATTAGTAACAGAGTACTTCACAAGCATATTCGATCCTTATACATGTTCAGCAAATCTTTTAGGAGAGGCTTGTGGAATGCTTTTCTCGTTGATAAAGATATTGAAGATCGCGAATGTAGATATAATCACCACTTTATCGCCTTACCTAGCCGAAATTTTAAAGCATACGCTAAGAGATGTAGATATCGAAATTACCTCGAAAGAGAAATACTTCGAGCAAATAGATATGTTAAAGAATTACGTAGACTATGTCATAGCTATAGCTCCCCCAATACAATTACAAACTATAAGCGAAATTGTTAACCAGAAACTCCTAGGACCGCCACCTACCCTCATAAAATCCTTATCCAATAAATACGAAGCATTGAATATCTTGAAGAAGTACGGTATTGATACACCAACTACTATAATTTGCTGTAAAGATATGTGCGAATATAGAGTAGAAGATCTGATGATACCTGTAGTAGTGAAACCTGCTATGTTAACAGGAGCTGAATGTGTTTACGTTGTTAATGATAAGAATAAGGTTAGAGAATATGTGGAGAAAGTTATGGAGTGCGATCCAACACATTGTGTTGTTATTCAGGAGTATATCCCAGGGTACCATGGAAGTATATCTGTTGTTCTAGATCATGGCGAAGTTTTACTGGTTTCTCTAAATCTTCAACTTATCTCGATTAAGAATAGCTCTGTGAAGTACCATGGAAATATCTTACCATTACGTGATAAAGCCTCTGTGAGGAAAGCTTTAGATATTGCAGATAAATTAAGATACTTAAATGAGTTGAACGGATATATAGGGCTAGATGTTGTATGGAATGAGAAGATGTATGTAGTCGAGGTTAATCCTAGATTTACCACATCTGGTATAGGTATAGTAGAGGTATACCCAGTTCTCGGAGCAATTTTTTTAAAGAAAATTAAACCGAAGAAACGTTACCTTGCCGAAGAAGTCCTAGGCTATGCGTATGTGGTTAAGAGATTGAGAACTCCAAGTAGTTTCTACGATATCTGTTTAAACGGTCTAGCATATGGATATACCGAATCTTTTACCAAAGTCCTTGAGATTTTGAAACAAGCAAATCCTAACGCTTTAGAAGGTCTTCTCTACAATATTAATACTATTGCTTGATGAGCTTCACCTTGACTAAGAGCGCTGGATAATGATAAATCTTCCTCATATCTACCCATCTTATGTTATCGAAATTTTCAACACCTAGAGCTTGAATCATCTCCACAATATTTCTTCCAAAACCTGACCCCATATATTTTGAACATACCTTAGCTATTTTAAGGATTATAGGTAGACCTAGGTCTATACCTACATAAGCTACAGGGGTTGGGTATAAGGTGAAGTATTTTCTAAAAATCCTCCCTAAGAAGTATGCATAAGCACCTAGATCTATAACACCTCTAATTGAGGAAGATCTTGTTGAGAATGCGATGTTTCTCAAGAACCTCGGTTTAAAAGTTCTATCTGTATCGATAATAAGTATATTAACAAACTTACCTAGTTTATAGGCAATGTTTTTCCTTATGTCCTCGGCAACTTTAAGAGGGTTTCTTAGAGGTAGAGAGACATATCTATATGGGAGGTTCGTTGTATCTATACCTGCTTCTGAAATAGGTTTTAGGAAATGTTTAACTCCTCCATATCTAAGCGCAACCTTTTTATGAGAAGCCGCCAACTCCAGCGGTACATTGTTTATAAGTTTAATAATATTGTAGTTCTTGAACACAAACCTCAGGATTTTCCCCCACAGAATCTTCATAACGATAAACGTTGCTATACTCGTTAAAGGATCGGCTTTAACAAGATTTTCATCGTATATATTTCCGAGAGCTGTAGATAGAGCTTTTTCCGATAAAACTACGAAATCGTTACTCTCTATATACCTACGATACTTCCTAATAATCTCGTTAACAACATCTGTTCCCGGGTACCAGTACTGGAAATGTTTACGTATTATCCTCAACTTCAATCTATACTTAACCACCTATTCTTAACCTCTCTCGTCATTTCTTAACCTTATCCACGATATACTTGGCTATTTCTTTAGCTATATCGATCTCGGGGAAAGCTTCCTGCAACCCTCTCCAACCAGGTTGACTATTGACTTCGAACACGTATATACCTTCCTTCGTATCAGCTATGTCAACTCCTGCTATATCGCATTCCAGAACTTTCGCCGCTTTTACAGCTACTTCTTCGATTAACGGATCTAGTTTATCTATTCTAGAAGGTTTGCCACCTCTAGCAATATTTGTTTTCCAACTACCTTCAGGTGCTATTCTATACATTGCTGCTAGAACTCTATCACCTAAAACGAAAACCCTTATATCAACACCTTTATGAGGAACAAACTTCTGTATGTAAGCAGTTTTCCTGATAAATGTTATAGACCTGATGATCTCCCACAGAACATCTCTATCCCTAACCCTAGCACTCCCATGACCTCGGGAACCGAACATAGGTTTAATAACAACATCCTTAAATCTAAACATATCTACAGCTCTTAAAGCTAAAGAACATCTTTCCGTTACCAAGGTCTCTGGAACAGGTACTCCATACATTTTCAATAAGTAAAGCGATCTAAACTTATCTACACATTTCTCGATCGCCGAAGGCTTATTAAAAACAGCTACACCATGGTCTTGTAAAGCGTACAAGAGATCTATTCTAAAAATTGCTTGGTCTAAACTAACACGTCCAAAAGGTCTTACAACAACAGCTGATAAACTTTCAACTATATCTATACCTTTTACAAGAAGTTTAAGCCCGTTTTGGGATATATACGCAATGATATCGCTGAACTTAAACGGTAGAACACTATGACCTAGGGATTCAAAAGCTTTTATAAGATTCGAAGAACTCCAGCTATTTGGGTTACGAGTTATAATACCTATGTTCATCAGCTTCAACACCTTGACATAGCAGCTCTAGGTTCCTTAGATCCTAGAAGAACTTATAAACTACGTGGATATGTAAACAACGCTTAGATCTTATAAACTATTAGAGGAATAATGTTTATGAGAGGTTTTAGAGATAGAGATTTTATAGAATCTGTCGAAGGTTTGATATTCTGTGTCATAGGGAATATACATCCAAAGGATAGAGTTATTTCGTATCTTAAATATGTACCTCATCTAGAGTCACGTATAAGAGTTAAATGGTCTAGAGATGGTGTTATGTATGGCCGTATACTTCCATTCTATAGCGCTATAGGGGTTAAGAGTGCGCTCGATTTCCTTAAGAAGTATTACCCTCAGTACATTGTTTTCGATAGATATAGATCTATAGAGTTGATAGAAGTTCCTAGAGACAGGATTAAGATACACTACAAACCAGAGGAAAGGTTAAGAGAACTTGTAGAAGAGCCTAAAGATGGTTTAGAGGTTTTAGCAAAAGAACTAGTTGAAAAACTTTCACAAGAATCTGGTGTACCTCTAAACTACTTCGGGATTACAGGGTCTATACTCCTCAAAATCCACAATCCATCAATTTCAGACATAGATATAGTGGTGTATGGTAAAGATAATGCGTATAGAGTTAGAGATACATTGATAAAGCTACTAGATACTGAAGCTCTAGGGTTTAGCAGACCTAAAGATGGTATTCTAGAGTCTTGGGCAGAAGATATAACTAGAATACATCCGTTAACACTTGATGAAGCTAAAACTCTTTATGGTAAGTATAAATGGAATAGAGCATTATATAAAGGGAAACAGTTCTCCCTACACCCTGTTAAACTCGATGAAGAGGTTGATGAAGAATGGGGGCAGAAGTTGTTTAAACCAATAGGTATTGCAACTATCAGAGCTAGAGTTGTTGATGCTAGCGAATCTATATTCATGCCTTCGATATACATCGTCGATAACGTGAAGATTCTGGAAGGTGATGAGAAAGGGAGTAGAGTTAGATTCGTAGTTAGCTATGAAGGTCTCTACATAGATATAGCTAAACCAGGTGATGAAATTATTGCTAGAGGTAAACTTGAAGAGGTACACGATCTAAAGAGAAACGAAGTATATTACCAGCTAACTATAGGTACTTATGAAGCTCAAGGTAAAGACTATATAAAACCTATCGAATGGATAAAAAGGTGATAAAGATTAGAACCCCGAAGCTCTTAGTCTCGATAAAGAATGTAGATGAAGTTTACGAAGCTGTTGAAGGTGGAGCTGATATTGTGGATATCAAAGATCCTAACGATGGTAGTCTAGGTCTTCCAGATCTTGAGGTAGTTAGAGATGTTATTAAAATTGTTAGATCTCTTAGTAGTAATCCTGTTAGTATTGCTTTAGGTGATATAAGGAGGTATAGTAAGTACTTATCGTATTTAGTGTTTGCTAGCTGTGTTCTAGGTGTAGATTATATTAAGACAGGTATAGCTATGGAGAATCTAGATGAAGCTCTCTATGTAGCTACTAAGGTAGCAGATATATCAAAAACGTTTAGTAGAACCAATGTTGTACTTGTAGGTTACGCAGATTACATTAATATAAATTCTATCGAACCGCTAAAAGTAGTTGATATAGCATTGAAAACTGGTGCAAAAGGTGTTATGATAGATACTTTTGAGAAAAAAGGTTTATCAACCTTCGACATACTCTCGGTAGAATACCTTAAGACTTTCGTTAAGAAAGCTCAAGATGCAAATCTTTTAACAGCTATAGCAGGTAGTTTAAAACTTAACCATATACCTCTCTGTGTAAAACTAGGTTTCGATGTAATAGGTGTTAGAGGAGCTGTATGCATAGGTAATAGAAACGGTAAAGTATCTAAAGAATTAGTGAAGATGCTTAAGGTAGAGATAGCTAAAACTCTACAGAATATCCGATAGTTATGATCAGCGTAAGTTCTTGCTATCCCTATATCTCTAGAGCTGATATCATTGCTCTTGTTGAAGCAACTTTAGCTCCGTGAGCATCTGCATAGTGTTCTCCCAGCCTAGACGCTGCTAACACTAGTAACTGCATGAACGCGTTCACCACTACCAGTAATAGCGGTAGCCCTGCACCACCCTCACTTCTCCTCCTCCACCATCTCTGTAGACTGTAGAGAACATGTCTATGTACATGAGGTACCTGCCGATGTAGTATACTACCGAGGGAGAGCTCCAGAGATTAGCATAACTACATTGTCTCTGTGCTTATGGTGCCCTAGCTCATGCCCTATCACAGCCTCTATCTCTTGCAAACCCTACCCCAAGCACTGTGTTAGTGGCTATAGACCCGTTAGTTGGTGCCATAACTGTCTGTATGATATCGAAGGCTACGAGAGAACCTATGACACCAAGCCCTATAACAGAGCTAAATATGTAGAAGTACATAGTCTTTCCAAATGGGTCAAAACTCTCTTCCCGCTTCAAAGCAATTTTATTATCTGTGTACGCTAAGGAGCTGTTTAAAAGATTGCCAAAGCTCCTCAAAGCCTCTACAAAAACAGCTTTAGATCTTGTGAGCAGAGCTGTAAATAGATTTAGTAAGAGTACAGCTATATTGGATAGAAAGGCTGTGAAAGGGCTCTTCAAATCATTTGCAGAGTGCTACCCCGTAGCTATAATTACTGCGGAAAGTACTTAAAAGCTTTTAAACGATGCCCATCTCTAATCTGTGGAGAGAGGTTGGTAATTATTGGTCTCTCAAGCTATTGATGTACCTGCTTACATTATAGCTGCCGCACTTGGTGTTGTACTTTGCCTTTGGGGGGTTCAGCTATCTAGGTTCATAGCGTCAATAACTACAGCTGCATTACTAGGATACATAACCTACGTCTACACTTACATGGTCTTTAAAAGCATAGCCATAGCGATAATCTTCATGCTCACAGCAATAGTTATAGGGTTTGTGATAGGCTTTACACTCTTTAGGCTAGGGCTTTCAATAGTTTTCGGGTACACCATAGCCTCAATAATTACGAGATCTGTTGCTGGCTCGCGAGAAGTTACACTATTACTTGTTCTTATAGTGATTTTTGCTGCTCTAATATATGTGCTGAGCAAGTATTTGCTCGCTCTACTATTTGCTGCTACAGGTGCTAGTCTTCTATACAAAAGCCTTGCTGCTCTAGGGCTCTCTCAAACAGCTACACTAGCTATAGTAGTGTTACTTGCTATTGTAGGTGTTTTTAACCAGGTGAAGAAGGTTATCTAGCTACTCCCCCTACTCCTTCTCCTCTTCGTACTCCATGAACTCCTTCTTCATAGATTCCCTCAGCTCCCTAATCTTCTCAGTCTGCTCAAGAGTTTTCTTAATCAGCTCTCTGCTAGCCTCAATACCCTTCTTAATTAAAGTAAGCCACAGCCTCACCTCTACTCTTAAAGACGTCTATGTCTACGACCTCCAACTCCTTGGCGCTAATCATTGCTGAAACAACTTCGCTAACTCTCTTAGAAACCCCTAAACATCTCCTCTACAGCTTCCCTAACTTCACTAAACATATTATCTATGAAGTCCGCTAACCTCTTGAAAGACTTTATGAAGATCCTCGATACAGTATCAAAGTCAGATATAGAAATAGCAATCCCTACACCAACACCTCTAAATATCTTAGAGAACCGTGTAGGGTTTCCCCGAGGCAATCATCTGTAAATAGCTGTAGTTAGTTGTAAATATATTTTTCTTGCCTTGGGGTTCTCTGTATTGGGTCGGGTTCTCATCCCCTTATCTGCAGAGCTATCGGGGCTCAACATAACCCACGAGCCCCTCATCTGCTTTAACTTCTCCAAGCCCCTCAACGCTATATTCCAAGATGCTACAACATCTCTAGATGTTACCACACCCCCAAGTTCAACATATCTGTAGTTTATGAACCTCAGTTTTTTGCCATTAGGCGATTTTTTAGATGTTTTTGATGGATTCACATAAATTGTTTTAATTCCGTAGACCATAGCTTTATACTCTGTAAACATTTGTATTCTCTTATAGCACCACAAGGATTTTTCCCACGATAGTTTGTAACTGCTGTTGCCATTTTCTTTAAGCTTATCCAAATCCTCAAAAACTATTAGAGCACTGTACTCTTTGGCTATCTCCACAAGATTTTTAGATATTCTGTGAGCTGAATCTATCAATATGTTTCTAGCCTTATTAAGCCACCTACCCCTAACCCTTCTAACCCATTTTATGAACCTCCAGCTCCTTGGAAACCTCTCCTGAAGTTCTTCAGCAAGCTTCTTTAAGTGTAGAGCCCTCTCCAACCCTTTAAAAGGTATAACACCAATCGTGATTAGATTGCTATTCAGGTCTAGAACTGTATATGTTATGTTGTTGAAGTTTATGTCTACACCCATAACAGCTCTAGGGGTGGTCAGCTCAACATCTTTGTGAAATGTTATATAAACAAATATCTTATTATTTCTATAGCTAACCATTATCTCCCCTGGTCTCCAAGAGCCATCGAGATACCTATCTAAATACTTATACCATTTGAGTTTTAGCTCAATCCACTGATCATTCAATACGGCTATTCTCAATGTTTTTGCATTAAAGTCTATTTTGTAGTCTAGTGGATGTATTCTAGCAGTCAACTTCTTTAAAACAGGTTTAGAACCGTTATTCTTCTTAGTAGCTTCAACAACCTCCCTAGCCCTCCTATAGATTTCAGAGACATGGTGTGCTCTAAAACCTAGTCTCCTCAGCTCGCTATAGAACATTCTATGTAGCTTCTCTTCAGATGGAATATCATCTAAACACCAAATCTCATCAACTATATACTGAACTGCATCTCTATATGCTTTTAGGAATTGAATTAAGAGAGCCTCACCTCCCTCGGGGGCAACCGCCTCAACTCTTGCGGTTGCTAAAACCCTCATCAAGAGGTTAATAGGCTAAACACCAAAGCTTTCAATAGCTAAATAGTATACAAGTTTATAAAATTTTGTGTTCAGACTAATGCCTTATGGTGTTGGTATGTGTTTTGTATACATTTTTGAAGCTACAATTGTTAAAACTGGTAACAAATACCTCATATACCCACCAAAGGAT
>JAJHRF010000016.1 GCA_020832925.1 Desulfurococcaceae archaeon
CCCTTAGATACAACAAATAAAGATAAATTAATGAGGATAAACATCTAGAGACTAACGGAAACGCTAGCGATATGGTTTTGGAAAATTATTGAGGTTGAAAGAAAGTTTTAAATCTTTAGATCCGCTGGTTTGCTATGATCTTTATAATTTAGTATAGTATTAGAACACACTATGCATTACTATTATTAATTCCTTGAATATATTTAAGCCTCTAGATGTTAATTAATAATCTTGGATTAGGGTATGGTATATGTTTTATAGTGAGGAATGGATAGGTAATTTTAGATTTGTTGAATATAAGGAGTGGAATTTAGAGAAACCTGCTACACTTATTGTAGGTTTCCCTGATACAGGGCTTGTAGGAGTTATAGGGGTTTCATATTTAGTTAGTAAACTAGGTTTAGATGAGGTTGGGGGTATAGATTCGCCTCACTTCCCGCCAATAGCAGTTATACAGAATGGTATCTTGAGGCATCCTATAAGGATATTTTCATCGAAGAAGCTTGGCATTATTTATACTGAACTTACTTTTACCCCTGAAATAAGTTCTATCCTTATCCCAGTTATTGTTGATTATGCCAGGATTAAAGGATTTGATATGATAATAGGGTTGACAGGTATAGCTAAACCGAATAGACTTGATGCTGTAGAACTTATAACTTATTACGTATCTTCGCTAGGGAGAGTTGAGCTACTTGAAAAAGCTGGCGCAAAAATTTTTGAAAATGGTATTCTTATAGGTCCATACGCTTTACTACTTAAAGAAGCTATGAGGAAGAGGATCCCAGCCCATGTACTATTAACAGAATCATTCCTAGAGTTCCCTGATCCAGAAGCTGCAGCTGTAGGTTTAACAACATTATCAAAGATAATTGGGGTAGAAATAGATGTTGGTGAACTTTTGCAACAAGCAGAAATGATAAGACTTAGAGCAAGAGATTTGATGAGAAGAACTTCGCAGACTTTCTCTAGGTTAGGTAAAGATCTTGAGTATAGTGTACCTTTGCACATGTAGAAGGGTGATATCATGAGCGAATTCTTTGATGAATTCTTTGAAAAACTCGAGAAAAGACTTAGAATGTTGGAAAGAGATATTATGAGAAGTGTCGAAGAATTATTTAAGAATATTAACATCCCTGAATATAGAAGAACTCTAGAGATTAGCGAAACCGTAGAACCTTTGTACACGATCAAAGATTTAGGAGATAGAATTGTTGTCTACATAGATCTTCCATATGTTGCTGAAGGTGCAATAGATGTGAAATTCGAAGGTAGAACTATGTACATATATGCGAAACTTAAGGAGTCTGTGAAATTAGATAGATTCTCTAGAAGGTTTAGAGGGTTAGAGGTACAGGAATATAGAGTAGCTATAGAATTACCACTTGAACCAAAACCTGATAAAACAAAAATTAGAATAAGGAAAGGTATTGTAGAGATAACTATATATAAATAGAAAAAGATTTCTCTATTCCTCAGACACTGGCGTTCTCATCATTTCTCAGACCGCTGAAAGGTCATCACAACTACCTTATACAACTTCCAGAGAATAGTAATATTGTTTCTACAAATATTTCAAACTGCCGCATTATTACTTAAAATTGTTTAAGGTTATTTAAGAGATCGCCTCTGTGCATGCTTTCGCTAAGCAAGGTGACTATATATGTCGAGGGTACTAGTTATTGACCCCTCTATAGCTGGTATATCTGGCGATATGCTGTTAGGTGGGTTTATAGGTTTAGGATTTAAACCTGAGAAACTAATTGAAGTTGCTAACGTTATTGAGAAAGCCGTTCCATGGGTAAGAAATTTCAAGATTCGAGTTGAAGAAGTTAAGAAGTTTGAGTTTAAGGCTTGGAGAGTTGATGTGTTAGTCGATGAGGAGAGGAGGTGTAGGAGAGCTTCGGATCTTCTAAATTCAATTGAAAAAGTTTCTTCGCTAATCGGTTTAAGTAATAAAGCTTCTAGAATAGCTTTAGAAGCTGTTAAAATTCTTGTAGAAGCTGAAGCTGAAGTTCACGGTGAGGATATCAGCGATGTAGATCTATGTGAGATAAGCTCTGCTGATACTGTATTAGATACTGTTGGTGTTGCATATGCACTTCAAGAACTTGACCTACTGAACGCTAAAGTCTACGGGCTTCCGATAGCTGTTGGCGGTAGTAGGATACAGTTCTCACATGGTTCTGTATCTATTCCTACACCTGTTGTTCTAGAAATAGCTAAGAAGAAAAATCTTGTACTTGTAGGAGGTCCTGTAGATGAAGAACTTGCAACACCGACTGGTGTAGCTCTTTACGCTGTAATAGTTGATGAGGTTAAGAATCTATTGCCTATGACGAAAATCGTTGCTGTTGGTTATGGAGCTGGGTCTAGAGATCTGAAGAGTGTACCGAACATATTGAGGTTGATAATAGGGGAAGAGCTAGAGATATACACAGAGGATACTATATACGTACTCGAGACAGATATCGATGATGTATCAGGAGAAATCCTGGGATTTGTGGGCGAGAAATTGGTTTCTCAAGGAGCTCTCGATATAGCTTTCATACCTAAGATAGGTAAGAAAGGAAGGCCTTCGTTTATATTAAGGGTTTTAACAAAACTTCAGGATTTAGAGAAACTCTTAGATATAGTGGTTAAGGAGACTGGTACCTTAGGGGTTAGGGTGATGAAGGTTCATAGATATATTGTTCCTAACAGAGATATTGTGAAGACTGCTGTAGATATAAATGGTGAAAAGTATGAAGTAAGGGTTAAAATTAGTAGACTAGGAGATGGCAAGATTATATCGGTAAAACCTGAGTTCGAAGACCTTAAAAACATATCTATTAAGACAGGTATCCCGTTAAGAAACATTATGAAAATCGTTATGGATAATATCAGCAATGAGCAAAAACTATAGCATCCCTTCCCCAAGGTCTATAGCCAGGTTTTAAGATCGTTTCTGATCTTTATTAAAACATTTTTCTCTTGTTAGAGCAATTCTCCTACCTATAAGAGCTGCTATAACTCCTGCACCAACACCATTATCTATATTTACAACAGCTAGACCTAGTGGACATGCTTGTAGCATAGAGTACAGAGCCGCAACCCCTCCGCCACCTACCCCATAACCAACAGGTGTAGGAACACCTATAACCGGTACATCTATTAGCGAAGCTATAACAGATGGGAGAGCTCCCTCCATACCGGCTACAGCTACAACTACATCGACATCCTCTTCCTTAAGTTTTTTCAAAGCTTCTAAAACTCTATGGAACCCAGCTATACCTACATCGTAGATAGTTATCGCTTCGCACCCCATAACTTCTACAACTGTTCTAGCTTCTTCAGCTACCTTGATATCAGCTGTCCCTGCAGTTACAATACCTACTCTACATAGATACCTAGGTAGTGAAACAGATTTTAGTTTTACAACAGCTATCCTACCTACCTCATTCAAGCTAACCTCAACATCAGCATCCTTGATACTCTTAAGCATCTCTATCTGTTGCTCTGTAAGCCTAGACACTACAACAACTCCTAAATTCCTCAATAACCTATCCATAATCTTCTTTAACGTCTCTACATCCTTACCTTCCCCAAGAACTATCTCAGGAATATCTCTCCTAACATATCTACTGATATCGAATTTAACAACATCATCTATAACCTCTAAAGCAAATAACCTTATTTTCTTCAGAGCTTCTTCAACACTCATCTTCTTACTAGCCACTGCCTCAAGTATAGATCTAAGATCTTCAGCTACCATATGTATCCCTAAAAAACTACACATTATACCATTTCGCACCTTCATATAGGTTTCGTTTTTAACACTAGAAACCAGAACTAAGTAGATACTTGGTATAGCTATGGGGTATCGTCAATGAATAGCAGAAACAGTGTTGCTAAGAAACTTGTTGAGAAGCTTATGCAGTGGTTTAAAGCTGTGAAACCTCTTGTTATGGTATTGTTTTCAGGAGGTGTAGATAGTTCTGTTGTATTAGCTACAGCATGTCTATCTATAGGATGTGAAAATGTTTTAGCTGTTACAGTTACATCCCCTATAAGATTTCCTGAGGATCTAGAGTGGGCTAAGAAGATAGCATCTATGTTAGGTGTTAAACATGTTATTGTAGAGACAAATGAGTTAAGTATAAAGGAGTTTGTATCGAATCCTCCTAACAGATGCTATATATGTAAAAAACATTTAGCAGGAAAAGTTATCGAATTAGTTAAGAAGTTTAATGTGGAAACGATTGTCGATGGAACTAATGCAGATGATTTAAAAAGCTATAGACCTGGTATCAAAGCTTTTAGAGAGATAGGGGTTAGAAGTCCTTTAGCTGAACTCGGTATAGGTAAGGAGGAGGTTAGGGTTATAGCTAAGGCTCTAAACTTACCGAATTGGGATAGACCTCCCATGACTTGTTTAGCTACAAGGATACCCTATGGAGAACTTATAACAATTGAAAAACTTAGAAGAATAGCGAAAGCTGAGGAGATTATCAAAAGCCTTACAGGTGTTAAACTGGTTAGGGTAAGAGATCATAACTATATTGCTAGAATAGAAGTTTATCCAAAGGAGAGAAAGAAGTTCTTCGACGAAGAGTTGATGGATAGAATTGCATATGAACTTAAAAACTTAGGATACAAATATGTTACACTAGATCTTCAAGGTTATAGAAGTGGTAGTCTAGATGAATTACTAAAGGAAAACAGACAGAATTCCGCATAATTAATTACATAACTTTTCATCAACCATATCGGTTTTTCCCGGTTTTCACAGTAGCAAAACTTAAATATTAACTAGACCTATAAAAACGGTTTAAGTAATGGGATGTGTTATGGCTAAATCCAAGGTTTTATTCGCTAAAGCTAGGCTTGAGCGATTAGAAAAAGAAGCTAGTCTTACATATAAGTTTAGGAAATTGTTGGAAGAAAGCTCGCTGAAGAATATGATAATTCCTGGTAATATAGTAGCTATAAAGATCCATGTAGGGGATATGGAGCACGGAGGTTATAGAATGATCAGACCTATATTCGTGAAAATCTTGGTTGAATACGTTAAAAAACTTAGTGGTATACCATTTCTAACAGATACATGGGGTTTAAGACATGTTATAGCAGGTCTAGAGAATGGTTACAACTACGCTACAGTAGGTGCACCCCTAATACCTGTTTCAGGTATTAAAGAAACAGATGTAGTTAAAGTTAGAGTTCCTAACCCACTTAGAATCCCTGAGGTAGAAGTTGGTTCAGCTGTTTTCTACGCCGATGTACTCATAAATTTCGCCCATAGCAAAGGACACCCATCGTCAGGTTATGGAGGAGCTATAAAGAATATAGCTATGGGTTGTACAAGCCCCAATACAAGATCAGCTATACATAACCTAGAGAAAGAAGATACTATAGGTAGAGCGTTTCAGGAGGGAATGGTAGACGCTGTACACGCTACAATACTTAATAAACCTAGCAAAGTTTTCCACATAAACTACGTAATGGATGTACAACCTACATGCGATTGCGCACCTTGGTCAGATATACCTATAGTACCCGATATAGGGATACTTGCTTCAGAAGATATAGTTGCTCTAGAGAAAGCAACTATAGATTTAATAAATCAAGCACCTGTAGTCCCAGGATCTATAGGTGAATTAGCTGGGTTAAAACCTGGTGATAACAAGTTCTTAGTAATCCACGGTAAAGATCCCTATATACAGGTTGAAGCTGGGTATAGGAAAGGTCTTGGGAATCTAGAGTACGAGCTAATCGAGGTTTAACCTAGATATGACTAGCGCTGGGTACAGAGTATCTGTAGACCATAGCAAATGCACTGGATGTGCGCAATGCTACGCTGCATGCCCAAACAAAGTATTCGTTATAGAGAATAAGAAAGCTGTACCTGTATACCAAGAGAAATGTGTTGGATGTAGATCTTGTGTAGTTCGATGCCCAAGCGGAGCCATAACGTTAACACCACGAGATGTATACTCATTTTTCGCTAGATTCTATTCAAAACATTGAAACACAGCACAAAAATAGATATCTATATTTTATTCAATAATTTTTAACTCTGCTTTAAAATCATATCGATAGATACCCCATGGTAAGAATGCTTATATCAGGGCTACTTCCACATGAATCAGGTAAAACATGGGTAGGTCTAACACTTACAAGAAAATTAGTTGAAGCTGGTATCAAGGTAGGGGTATTTAAACCTGTAGCAGGTCATAATGCATGGTACCAGTATAGAACTGTCGTAGAGAGTTTGTCTAGAGGTGTTCTGGTTGGAGAAGATATCGTGAGGTACTTAGGTATTGTTAAAGATCTCGATGTAGAGATTTCGAATCCTATAGATATACTCCTAGCTCCTCCAAGTATAGAGAAGTACTTAAAGAAAGATGTAGAAAGTTATCTAGACGATTTAGAGAACCAGTTTAAACAAATGGTTTTAGCTAGAGTAAGTACGTGTATCCCCAAATATACAAACCACTATGTTTTTAAAGAAAACCTCGATAATATCTCCCCCTACCTAAAGGAAGTCCTAGAAAAATTAGTTCTAAAGTTAAAAGCTATTGATATAAGCATTGAGAATTTTATCAAGATTCTCAGAACCCCGAAGATAGAGGATATGCTATCTAAATGTCTAGAAGTTGTTGAACAAGGAAAAGATGTTGTAATTATAGAATCCTTTAACAATGCTATAGCGCCTTACACTAGAATTCTCAGAGAAACCGACATGATTTTAATTGTAAGCCCTTCAACAATCCTTATATACAAAGACAAAGTCGGTGAAGTTCTTTCAACGCTAACCAATTTAATTAGTAGAGTTGGTGAAAAAGGTTTCGAAACAATAAACATTGTTACAAAGCTGAAACCAGACGAGATACTCCATGTTAAACCTCGATTAGATGTTGATGAAGATGACGAGTCTTTAAACACACTAGCTTTAAAGATATTTAAAATGTTGAGATAAATAATCTTGAGTATGTAAACAAACGCTTATTGATTTTTATACAGATACTCCTAGATTTTCGCTACAAATATAGGGCAGATAGCTCCTACAAATGGTAGTCTCGATATATTGATTCTATAGACGTTGTCTTGAAGTACAACAGCACCTTCTCCAACAATAGATACAATTTTATCAGCAAATTCTTTAGATAGTTTCCACCCTGTACAAATGTTGTCAATATTTTGTTTACATTTGCTACAACGCCAAATCCCTATGTTTTCAACGAACTCTGTTACCAACCTGAGTTTTGCTGTATCAATACTTGTTACCATAGCTTCTAGTTTCTCAATCCGTTTCTTGATATCTACTACCTCTGCTAGTGGTGGGATATCGGATGAGATTAAAGGTTCCGACATTTTCTGTAACACCTCTTCTCTAACTTGCTCTGTTCAACATATAAAAGGTTGTAGGTATTCAAAAAAGATGAACTTCGGTTACTTTTACAAATCATCCCCATGTTCAGGGTTTATCTATTCATAGTTTAAGTAATTCACTTACTATAGGAGCTACTTTCTCTTCAACATCTTTCTCCGTCATTGTTAGAGGACCTATTTCAGCTATACTCCATATCTCTCTATGTCTATTTATATCACCTGGTTCAACTCTTCTAAGAGGACCTAGCGTCTCTAGTTCTAGGAAGAGATTGTTTGTATATACTTCGACAAGAGAGTTGAAGTCTGGGTAAATAGCTTCCTCGGCTCTGAATATTTTTATGAATAGGAAGTTCTCCACATAGTATGCGGCCCAGTTTGGGTTAGCTTTTACACCTATTTTAAACGGCTTCTCTGTCTTAGGGTCTTGTTTTACAAATAGATAGTTATCTTCTATAACAAGTCTTTTATCTGTTAACTTTGTGTAAGGCCATAACGCTAGAGATCTATCAGGTAGAAGACATTTTTCATCAACACATCTAGGTTTTATAGGTATTATTGCGAAACCGTTGACCCTCATAACAGATAGAGCCCAGCATGCGAATTCTATAGACCATCTACCTATATTCGTAATCTCGTGTACAACTTCAACACTATAATCATCAGGTCCTCTCCTAATTACAAACCTTTTCTGTACCGAATTCTGAGGTTCTGGATTACCTTCAACAACTACTTCATCATCTCTGACAACAATTTTAACAGGTTTATCATCTAGTGAGTAGCTCCTAGGCATAGCTTCAGGAGATGTCCAAAGCCTATGACCACCATATATCCTCCAAACACCCTCAGGAGTCTCAACAGCGAAACTAGGTACTACACCAAATAGATTGAAATCTTTATCCTTATCCAATGCGAGATACAGTATCCTCGGACCGATATCTGTAGGAATCCCTACGAGAACATGGCCAAACCTAAATATCTTCAACTTAAAACCTTCAATAACATCCTCGAAACTCTCTACAATAGAGGATCCCCGATACACATTTTATAACTTAGCTACATATTAAAAATTTTACTAATAATGAACATTGATATAGAGTACATAGGAAATTCACTAATTAGAATTACAAATACTATCTATTTAAATACCTTAGCGTTTTTAGACATACATGTTTACCGTATCCAGGTTCTAACTTCTCTAGATCCACAGCAAACTCAACTACCCCAGTTTCATCGCTAACTAGTTCTTCTCTTTTCTCTCCATCTATATACAATGCCACTTTAGCTTTAGGATCAAATTCACATATTTTTATAGTTGTTCTTCCTTCACCCTTAATATCGAGGCATACGCTATAGAGGTTCTTTTCATAGTTTCTAACAACCACATTCCTAGATGCTTCAAAGAATACATTTCCATCCCTACTCACTCTTGTCAATTTTGGACTAAGTGTAACTGAATATCTATGTCCTTGTATCTGAAGGTTTTTGAGAATCATTTCCTCAGATACACCTAATGCACCAAATCTTAATCCACCCCAAGCCTCAATATCAATAAATTTGTAAACTCCTATCAAAGCTAGTAATGCTCCCCATGAGTAATAGGGGTCTGAGTTTGGTACATCATCTCCATCTCCTGTTACAGCGTTGTAGTTTTCGTGGTAATGACCTTCCTCTATCCATTCTTTCATAAATAGAGCTACACTTTTTCTAGCAAATTCATGAGCTACTTCATCAAATCCGTATCTCTTTAAACCTTCATAAACCAAGAAGTTCATAGGACCCCAGATCCTACCCCGCCAATAGTTCTGATCCTTAAAAGCAGGGTCGTCTCTCGATATTGAGGGTATGATGTATTCTCCCCAAAACTCTTTCGAATTCAACAAGCATTGCTCAACCATAATTCTAGCTCTTCTCTCATCAGGTATCCCAGCAATTAAAGGATAGAAGCATGTTGGTGATTTCCTCTTCGAAAACTCTCCACTCCAGAACCTATTGAGATAAAGTCCTTCATCTTCACTTCAAAGGAAATCATTAATCCTCTTCTTCATCTCTTCATAATCTTTTTGAAACCTATTCATATCTTCTTCTAAACCAAGCTTCCTAGCTATTTAGGCTAAAGCTCACGCATTTAATGCATATAGACTATTTAAACCTACATCAGCTAAATTCATTGTGTTGACCTCTCTAACAAACTCTACCTCGTCATACATCGGGCTGTTATCGAATCCTGATTCAAATTTAGCAGCTTGAAGGGTATATCTCCATTGAGAACGACCAATAGTATCTGAACCCCATTCAAGTAAACCATCTTTATTTCTATCTCTAGCTGAAAACCGCCACTCATGATGTTTCTTGAGACGAGGGTATGCCCATTGAAGAAGTGATTTATCGAGGTTTAGCTTATATATCTTCCAAACTATATATGCACCTACAGGTGGTTGTGAACCATCTAGGGAAACTTCCTTGACGGAGATCACATTGGGTATAACTCCTCTAGGTGTTAATTCACTGGGTATAGCTTTAATATTTGCCTCCGATATCTCTATATCTTCGATAGAGCTTAGCAAAGCATTGAAGAATGTGTCCCACTCAAAAACTACATAACCACCGAAGTAATCATAAGCCCAAACACGGCTTACAGGTGTATATACTCTATTATTGTATGGATCCCAAACAGTATTCCAGTAGAAAACCTGCGTCACGGCTTGAGCACAACCATCAAAATAGCCGCCAACTACTTGAACACGATTCTCTTCATATACCCTTCTCTTCCATTCAAGAATTTTCTCAACATTAGATAAATATGTGTTGCAAATCTTCAAAGAAGTTTCATAATCCTCTGAAACAGCGGCAACAAACCTTATCCTCTGATACCTTTCTCCCTGAGAACTGTAGAGCCCCAACCCTTCCCTTACTCCTAGCAGGTCTAACATGCCCAAGTATTTCTAAATCTAGTTCCACTTCCTTGGATTCTTCATACAACCCCCAGTAATCTGGTTTACGATCAGTCTTCATAGATACTACATAGCCATTACTGAAATACGAAGTTGTTATAGTGTTAGCATCAGGATCATACCTTATACTATAGTTCTTATCCCAGAGACTTAAAACCTCCAACACCACATCAACAGATTTACCAAAAGTAATTCTCCCTACAACGGTATAAGGATCCTCCTTCCCAAAAGATATATTCACCTCACTACCTCTATGATATAAAGAAACCTCAGCAATAGAGCAATCAGGAGAACGAATACCCAATCTCCTAACCCCAGTACCCAGCTCTTTAACAACTGTTCTACGAAACTTTCTCACATAACTCCTAGAATTAGTATCAAACACGCCAACAAGAAGTTCAAAAGATGTAGGAAGGAAAACTATTGCATTTATCGCCCTTGTATCCCACGTACACCACAATTTTTCCAAGCTTACTTCTTTTCTCCCCATCTTGTTCAACACCTGACATTTTCGCTATGTTATTATTTTGTGGTTATTTAAAATACTTAGTGCTAGATTCATATCCTTATCAGCTAAGTGATGGCGTGAAACAGAAAGTTGCCATAGCTTTAGCCACTATTTTAAACTAAGTGTATTGCTTGTCGATGAACCAACATCAGCACTTGATGTAGTTGTTCAAAGAGCTATATTACAGCTTCTAAAGAGAATGCAAAAAGGTTTTGACATGATAATAATATTAGCATCCCAGGTATACACATGCTAAGCGTTGCTAATAGAATGGCTATTATGTATGCTAGTGAAAAGGTAGAGATAGATTTAATTAAATCTATCTTTGAAGAACTATTGCATCCATATACACATACCTTAAATACATTACCTAGCTACGAAAGAGAGAAAGATACATCAAAGAATTTGTCGAACTAAAAGAAACAGAATTAAAAGAATTCCTATTGAAAGGCTGTAAATACCATTACAGATGCCCTTGCATTACTAAGAAATGCCTTACAGAGAAACCCCCATATATAGAGACTTCACCAAATCATTATGTGATGTGATGTGCTGGAATTATATTGAATTATATTGACTCCAGCTAATTAAAATCATGCAAACTTTTAGCTTCTTCTTTATTACTTACTATCCTTGGTGAACATATTACTATGAATTCAAGGGATATATTCGTTATTAATGTAAGAGATTCACCTTATGCAAAACTTATGCCTTTATCTTTAAATAATGTTATTGTTAAAGATAGTTTTTGGAGACCTAGGATAGTTAATCTTATTGATAAAACACTTCCATTACAGTACGAATTTTTAGAGAAGACAGGTAGACTTGATAATTTTAGAGTTGCCGCAGGGAAGAAATCTGGTGGTTTTACAGGTCTATGGTTTAATGATTCTGATGTATATAAATGGGTAGAAGCTACTGCATATGCTCTTGTTCATAGATGGAGCGGTGATCTTTATGAAAAACTTGTTAACGTTATAAAGGATGTAGCTGATGCTCAGGAATCTGATGGCTATATAAATACATTTATAAAGCTGAGAGGGTTGAAGAGATGGGAGAACCTAGCTTGGTCTCATGAACTATACTGTGGAGGTCATCTTATTCAAGCAGCGATAGCAACTAGAAGATCGATAAATGATGATGTTCTCTTCTCGGTAGCTAAGAAATTTGCTGATCTAGTTGTAGAGACCTTCGGGTACGACGAGAATAAGCTAAGGACTTCTGATGGTCATCCTGAGATCGAGATGGCTCTAGTTGAACTGTATAGAGAGACAAGAGATAGAAGATACCTTGATTTAGCGAACTTCTTTATAGATATAAGAGGGAGAGGATGCGTTACTCAAACAAATAAAAATGAGCTCTTCAGGATGAACTCTGTGTATCTTGTGGATCACGAGCATATCAAGATGATGAACGATTTCGCTGGTAGTCATGCTGTTAGAGCTCTATACTTCTTCACAGGTGCTACAGATCTATACCTTGAGACTGGGGATCAAGAGCTTCTGAATGCTTTAAAGAGATTGTGGAGAAAAGCTTTGAGGAAGATATATATCACAGGTGGTTTTGGTTCTAGGTATGAAGGTGAAGCTTTTGGTGAGGATTACGAGCTTCCAAACGATAGAGCCTATAGCGAAACCTGTGCCTCTGTTGCTGGTGTTATGTGGGCTTGGAGAATGTTTCTAGCAACAGGAGATGTGGAGTACATGGATATCCTCGAGAAGATACTCTATAACGCTGCATTAGCTGGTATATCTTTCGATGGTACAAAGTATTTCTATGTAAATCCGTTAGCAGATTACTTAGGTAAACACGAGAGACAGCCATGGTATGAATGTGCTTGTTGCCCACCGAATATAGCTAGACTTATAGCCTACATGCCGAGCATGATCTACTCAATATCAAAGAAAGAGCCAAAGATATGGGTAAACCTATTCGTAGGTAGTGAGGCTGATATAGATCTCCAAGGAAACAAGGTTAAGATAGCTATGGATACCAACTACCCATGGAATAGTAGAGTAGTCGTTAAGGTGTACCCTGAGAAGATTGATGAATTCTCATTGATGATCAGAATACCTAGATGGGCTACAGATACAAAGATTAGAGTTATAGATAAGGTATTTGAGCCTAGAACAGGTACATACTTCGAATTGAGTAGGAGATGGGATACAGGAGACACTATCGAGATCGATATACCTATGAAACCTGCGCTCATAAACGCAAACCCGATGATAGAAGCAAACTGGGGTAAAGTAGCAATTGTCAGAGGACCACTTGTATATGCTATCGAGCAAATAGATAACAAAGACTTCGATATAAACAACATAGTTATAAAACCTGGTGAGGTAAACCTCAGGGAGAAATACGAACCACAGCTATTCAACGGGATAGTAACTATAGAAGGAGATGCCTACATAATAGACTACAAAGAGGACGAACTGTATCACCAACACCAAAACAAAGATAAATACGTAAAACTAGGTAAGAAGGTGACATTCAAAACAATACCATACCACCTCTGGAATAACAGAGGAAAAACGAAAATGTATGTATGGTTCAAAGCACTTTATTGAGGATAGCCCACCGCATCACAATTAAACTGTTGCTAAGTTTAAATAAAACCTCATAGCTTGCCTAGGTATTGGGTACCAAACCTTAATCAAGGGGTCTATCTATATAGATTTAGATCTTGTTCTACATAACCTAGATAAGAGAATCTATGGACAGTTTATTGAGCATCTCGGGAGGTGTATCTATGGAGGTATATGGGTTGGTGAAAACTCTTCGATACCTAATTTAAAAGGTTATAGACTTGATGTTCTTGAAGCTGTTAAAGCGATTAAACCACCTATTGTTAGATGACCTGGAGGTAATTTTGTTTCTCAGTATCACTGGATGGATAGTATAGGGTCTAGGGATAAGAGGTCGAAGAGGTTTGATCTGGCTTGGGGGCAGGTAGAGCCTAACGAGTTTGGGACTGATGAATATATTAAGTGGGTTAGGTTAATCGGTTCTGAGCCTTTCATAGTTGTTAATGCGGGTAATGGGACTCCTGAGGAGGCTGCTGCACGGGTTGAATAATGCAACTCAACGAAGGATACTTACTATGCAAATCTTAGGAAGAGGTATGAACATCCTGAGCCTTACAATGTTAAGTTGTTGGGTATAGGTAACGAGCTTTAGGGTAGATGGCAAGTAGGTTTCTGTAGAGATGCTGAGGAATATGCTTGGAGAACTGTTCAATTTGCTGATCATATGAAGAGAGTTGATCCATCTATAAAGCTTGTTGCTGTTGGTATAGATTACGATTCTGAATTGAATATAGATATGATCAGGATAGCTGGTGAATACATAGACTATCTATCAATCCACACATATATATCCATAGATAGGCAGGGGAAGACATACGAAGATCTTGTGGCATGGCCTATAGCTATAGAGGAGAATCTTAAGCATATCTATATAACAATTGAGCAGACAAGACGTAGGTACAGGGTAAAGAAGGAGATTAGGATAGCATTTGATGAGTGGAACGTTTGGTATCCAGAGGCTCAGCCACCTTACCTTGAACAGATAACGAGTATGAAAGACACTATTTTCACAGCTCTAGTTCTAAATGCACTCCAAAGATTATCAAATATAATGCCTATAGCGACATTTACGCAAACAGTCAACGTATTACCGCTTATACTAACTAAAGAGGATAAGACCCTATTAACACCTCAATACCTAGTATTCAAACTATACACAGAGATTGCAGAAGGTAATGTAGTAGTTGTAGATACTATATAACCACACTATATATCTAAAGAACTTGGGCTAGCTGTACCATACATAGATACGTCAGTAATACATCATCAAAATAAAGTATACCTCTTCGCAGTAAATGAACATCCAGATGAAGAAGCAGAGTTTGGAATACTCCTGAAGGTCGGCAAAGACAAGATCTAAAAGATGTATACTACAAGACTTTGAACCTTAAACCTATGCAATTCAACGATACTGAAGTTACACAATATGAATACTCTGTAGCTAGATACTTCAAAGCTACTTTAATAGATGCTCATGATAGGCTAGTAGAGGTTTGGAAGAAATTAGTTGATCTAAAGATTAGAGGTGTACTAACAGAAGATAAATTCAATAACTACATAGAAACACTATCAACACCACTAAAATTTGTAGATCCCTTAACTAATAGAGAGGTTATATTTACAAAAGACTATGCTAAAACTATAAGCTCTAAAATGAAAAGTGATAGCTCATTAGAACAGCAGCTCATGACTTTATGGACTCAAAAAGCTGTAGAAAGATATGAATCTATATTAGCAGAGCTTCAGAAGCTAAGCTAATAGCTGGTCGTAATGAAGATAAACTTGGGGTATAAAATAAATAGAGCTACTTTTTTTATTTTCAGAACATTTCTATGTAGTATCTCTGTTTATTCCTTTAACTTACCTCGTTGTATTCCTCTTAATACCTCTAGCAATACCTTTAACAGAGCTTCTGAAAGCAAACCCTATAACTATAGCTAACTATGTATTTCAAAACCCTAGGTATATATCGTTGAATCCTATCGGAAGCCTTCTTGAAGTTAAAAATGTTGTTTTCGGAGGTAGAAACATTACAATAGTTGTTCTCAAAGGTGTTAGTTTTGGATCGATAATTAATAGCTTCGTAGTTGCAACAATATCAACTCTTATAACAACTGCTATAGGGATTGCTATAGCTTTAATCTTGCCACTCTATGATTTCCCTGGAAAGAGTATCCTAAGAAATCTTGCAATTGTACCTCTATTCGCTGCACCTTTTGCAAGTGGTTATGTGGTGAAAAAGTTTTTTGATTGGCGATACGGTTTACTATCTTATGTAATAAACGATGTTATTGGAATACCTCTTAGAATAGGTTTTGAAAGTTTTGCTGGTGTAATTTTATCTGAAGTTCTATCTCTATACGTAATTGTCTATCTTAATGTTTCTGCAGCTATAAATAGTATAGATTATACACTTATTGAGCAAGCTCTAAACCTAGGTTCATCATTTAGAAAAATCTTAAGGGATATAATTATACATTTATCAATGCCTGGTATAGCCGCAGGTGCATCGCTTACATTCATATTATCTATCGAGGATATAGCTAACCCGATAATATTTAAGGAGGATAGACTTATTGCTTATGAGATATTTAGAAGTTTCCAAGATCCAACAACAGGGTCAAGATCCCCTGGAGCTATCTTCATGACCATCCTCATAATTTTAATAAGTTTGGGGGTATTCATAGGTATCAGGAGGTATGTTTCTTACAAAAGATATGCTGCTATAACTAGAGGTTTCAAACCATTGAAACCATTAAAACTTTCAAGGAAAGGCATTGCATTAGTATACCTCTTTATCTTACCTTTCCTACTCTTCGCATCTATTCCTCAGATAGGGGTCTTTATCTTGGCTTTCTCAACAAGATGGTATGAACCGTTGCCTGAAGGTTTTACATTAAAGAATTTCGCAGCGTTTGTTGATGATAAAATTGTTTTTACAGCTATTCGTAATAGCATAGTCTACTCTTTAACAGCTTTAGCCATCATAGCATTCATGTCTATACTAATAGCCTACTCATCTGCTAGAATTAAAGGTTCTCTATCTTATTTCTTAGACACTCTAGCTACTATACCTATAGCTGTACCAGGTATAGCTATAGCCTCCGGCTTTTTCCTCCTATTCACCTCTCCCCCATTCAGAGGTACATTATTCGACCCTGTTCTTTTCTCTCCAGGAACCGCAATAACTATTGCATATACAGTAAGGAGATTACCATTCATGGTGAGAGCTGTTTACGCAGGTATTCAACAAGTTGCTGTAGAACTTGAGGAAGCCGCTCTAAACCTAGGTGCATCAAGATTCAAAGCTTTTACTTCAGCAGTTCTACCTCTAATGGCTCTACATATCCTTGGCGGAACACTTGTTGCTTTTGTCTATTGTTTAAGTGAAACAAGTGTAGGTGTTATACTAGGTGGTTTAAAAGGTGTTTCCGTTGGTCATGCAGCCCCTATAACTTTTATTATGCAGGACTACCTCGAAACATTGTATGGTACACAAATAGTTGGTGCTCTAGGAGCTATACTGATAATTCTACAAGTAATCGCTACAGTAACTTCTTCAGCTATTTTAAGAGGTTATGTAGTTATAGGTGTTAGATAGCCATGGGTTTTGTAGATATTTTAAATGTTACTAAAAAATTTGGAAATGTTGTAGCTTTAGATAACGTCACATTATCGATTGATAGAGGGGAGATATTCGCTGTTCTAGGTCCTTCAGGTTGTGGTAAAACAACACTTCTAAGGATAATCGCAGGTCTTGAACTACCTGATAGCGGTAAGATTATAATAAACGGTGTTGATGTAACGTATGAGAAACCTCAGAAGAGAAGAGCTGTTATGGTTTTCCAGAACTGGGCCCTATGGCCTCATATGACTGTGTTTGAGAATATTGCTTACGGTTTGAAGATAAGAGGAGTCTCTAGAAATGAGATCGTGAAGAAGGTTAGATGGGTTTTAGAGTTAGTGAAACTTGAAGGTCTTGAGGATAGATATCCACACCAGTTATCAGGTGGTCAGCAGCAAAGAGTTGCTTTAGCAAGAGCTCTTGTTGTTGAACCAGAGCTTCTTCTTCTAGATGAACCTTTAAGTAATTTAGATGCTCGTTTAAGGATAGAGATGAGGGACGAGCTTAGGAGTTTAATTAAAAAACTTGGGATAACAGCTATATATGTTACCCACGACCAAGAAGAGGCTATGGTTGTAGCAGATAGAATTGCTGTTATGAATAGAGGTAGGGTTATGCAAGTTGGTACACCTAGCGAGATATTTTTCAAACCTAAGGATCTATTTGTAGCTACTTTCATTGGAAGAGCTAACGTAATTAGAGGTGTTGCTGAGAAAATTGAGAATGAGATAGTCTATGCCAAGGTCAACGACAAGTTGATCGTAGGTTTAAAGAGTTCTGAAGATCTCTCAATAGGGGATAGCATAGCGATTGTTGTAAGACCGCAGTTTATAAAATTGGGATGTAGAGGAGATGAAGATAATATTTTCATAGGGAGAGTATTATCGTCGAAGGCTATCGGTCTATTAACCGAAGTTAAAATCGATACACCGATTGGTATTCTTACAGTTGCTGTAACAGGGTTGTACCAAAAAGATATTAGTAGTGCTGTGGATATATGTTTTGATAAAGAGAATGTATATATATTTAGATATGAAGAAGTTTCTTTCTAAACCATTCACAAAGTTTTCAATACTTCTACAAGTTTCTTTATACTACATGAAGGTATGTATATATCTACATCACTTTTCTTAACATATCTAGAGGGACAGAAAGCTATCGATATATCGCAACATCTAAACATATCTACATCATTTACATTATCCCCTATACAGATAAGTTTATCAAATCTAACCCCTTTTTGATCTAGGTAATCTAGCAAAGCTGTACCTTTTCCATGAAAGTCTATATAACTTATAGGATAGCCTGTAAGTTTTCCATCGACGATCTTCAGCTCTACACCTATATAATCATCGAAACCAAGTTCTTTAACAGCTCTCTCACCTAGTAAACCAAAACCTCCTGTAACAGCTATAAAGAGATCCCCTACCCTAGTACGCCTGAAGTTAACAAGCTCTTCAACACCTTGTCTCCAAGGGATAGACCTAATAATGGTGTTGAAAATCTCGAAACTAAGTCCTTTGAAAAGCCTAAGCTCTAGAAAAACCCATTCTTCATAGCTTATCAACCCACTGAAAAAGTACTCAGCATAATTTTTAAATCTCTCCTCTAAACCAAAAACCATTTTAACATACCACCAACTACTTCTAACAGGCGTTAAAGTTCCATCTATATCAAATGCGAATACATACATCACTGTATACCTATGGTAATATTTCTAATATCAATAGTTTAAGTACCTATAGATAAATAGATCATCAAAGAGGCAATTCAATACCATACAGAATATATCTTAATGTAGAGATCTTTGTTAAACTAAATTTCTAGCTTAGGTTAATGTTAAGCAAGTATATTTGCTACTTAATGTGTTGAACATAGTGTAGACATCGAATATTGGATAAGGTAATACTGACAATGACTGAAAAAGCTATTGAGATAATCAATTTGGTTAAGAAGTTCGGAAACTTTGTAGCTGTTGATAACATATCGTTAACAATTTACAGTGGAGAGATATTTGGTCTTCTAGGTCCTAATGGAAGTGGGAAAACAACAACGTTGTTAACAATAGCTACTGTGTATAAACCTACTTCAGGCGATGTACGTGTTTATGGTTATAGCGTTGTTAGTGATGGAGATAAAGTTAGGAAGATGGTTGGAATAGCTTTCCAAGAGCCGAAGGCACTAGGTATAGATAAACCTTACGATCTTCTTCTATGGCATGCAAAAGTTGTTGGTTATTCGGGAGAAGAAGCTAGGAAAGTTGTTAAAGATGTTATGGAGGATCTAGGTCTATGGGAGCATAGGAATAAGTACTTCTATCAGCTTAGTGGTGGTACTAGGAAGAAGGTTGAGATAGCCAAGGTGTTGATACAGAAACCTAAGGTAGCTATATTTGATGAACCAACAGCACAAGTAGATGTTGTTTCTAAGCATTATCTATGGGATAAAATTAAGGAGCTGAAAGAAGAAGGATCTACAATTATAATTGCTACAAACGATATGTTTGAAGCTGAAAGAATGTGTGAAAGAATAGCCATTATATATAAAGGCAAAGTGAAAGCTATAGGTACTATCAAAGAGCTTAAAGATTTTGTACCTCTTGGTGATACAATAGAACTTGAGCTAGCATCTTATGCAGATCAGCATGTTCTAGATATACTTAGTCGTTTCGGCAAAGTACGGGGGTTGGGGAACAAGGTTTTGATATATGTTAACAGAGGTGAAGAAGTTGCTATCGATATCATTGATGCATTAAGAAGATCAGGTGTAAAAATTGTTAGGATAATGGTTAAAGAGCCCTCGCTTGACGACGTCTTCTTCTATATAACTGGTGCAAAACTTAAAGAGGAGATAAGCTGATGATATACATGAGCTCTCTTCTTAAAGATTTGAGGTATATTCTACTGCTTGTCCAATGGGATTTGATGAAGATTGTGAGAAGAGTTATATTTGTTGCTATGAGGTCTACATGGTTCGTAATTCAAGTAGTTTTCTTCGGACCTGTTATAGCTCAGATGGTAAATGCTAGAGGTATCGGATTAGATGTTTCATCCTATTATAATTTCTATCTTTTAGGTATCTATACATCGATACTCTTCACTATAACAGCTTCAAGAGCATATGATATAGCTGAAGAATTTGAAGAAGGTATTATTGAGTATCAGCTCTCTTTACCTATGAATAGGAAGATCCTTGCTTTAGGTAGAGCTATAGGTAGTGGCATAGCTTCTACATTGTTTACTCTACCAATGTTTTTAACAGTTATCATTTTGGCAAAGGAATTCGATCTTCTGACTATAGCTATCTCAATTGTATCAGCGTTGATCTTCTCTATAGCTATCTCAGGTTTCGTATTAACTACTACACTCTCTATAAAATCTAGCGATGCAACAGATATCATTATGGGTGTACTCGATGCTATACTTATCAGACTTTCAACAATTTTCTACCCAGCTGTTATACTCAAGAATATTGCTCCTTATTACTATGCTGCGATAATCAATCCTTTATCTTATTTAGCGGATCTGTTACGTATTTTCTATTCATTCGAAGAATTCGGGGAAATAGTTATCGTTAACCCAGAAGCTATGGCAAGCTACATACTCGGGCTTTTCATAGGTTTTACAGTTCTAGCTATGTATGTAATAGAGAAGAAGATAGAGGGTGGTGGATGGAGGTGAGCGAAGTTAAGAAGTTATGGCTTACAGCTTTAAGAGATCTTGAAAGATTTGCAAACAATAAATATTGGCTAGCTGCTCAAATAGCTATGAATCTCGCCGATATATTCATATTTGCTCTTGTTTTTAGAGGATTTATAAAGAGAGATATTGTTCCTGATTACCTACAATATATGACGCCTGGAGCAGTTGCTTTAGCATCATTTGTTGCTGCATTCTCTATAGGTAGAGAAGTTGGTATGGAGGTTAGAAGAGAACTTGTTGACTATCTCCTAGTTCTACCTATGAAAAGAACAACACTTGTCTTCGGCAGGATTTTAAGCGGTATGCTTAGGGGGCTCGTTTATCAAGTACCCTTCATAGTTATAGCTATGATCCTACTATCCCCACCAACCATAGGAAAAACACCAATACTTATAGCAACATCTATTATCCTCACAACCACAATGTCAAGTTTAGCAATAGCTGTTTCAACTATTAGCAGAGACTTCAATATACAAGCAACTTTTAGAGCTCTCACTCACTACCTTCTATTCTTCTTCTCAAACGTATTCTACACAAGAAAAGCATTAGAGCTTAGGTTTCCACAACCTTTACCAGATATTATAAATATCATGCCCATATCTATTGCAGCTGATATCTATAGATGGTGTTTCAATTACTATCAATCAATTGATATTTGGCAGAAACTACTAGCACTAGCCATTTGGGGGGCAATATTAACACTAATTGCAACAACTATATACCTTAGGAATCTAACAAAGAGATGACAACCAGGTCTCTAGTAACCTAATAAATAGTTATTCAAAGACATATCAACTCAACATATACTACTTAACATTCTTAATAATCTGAATACAATGATGAAACTATCTAGACTATAACATCTAAACTCAAAACATTACCACTATCATTAAAAATAAAATACTAAGTACAACATATGGATAAAGCAATTGAAATACCTTGACCTTTTTAAACTATCAACACTAGCTTCAGATAAAAAAATTGCTATTCTTATTCTTTTGGAAACATTGCTTGCTGTGCTAAGAATTCTGAAAGAAAGTTCTTTACAATTTTATCTGCAATTTTCATAACCTCTTCATCGCTAAAATCTAGCGATGGTAGTTTATCTATACCTTCTTTAGCTACAACAACTTCATATGAGATCTGTATTCCTTTATCTCTCAACATTTTTGAAGTGCACATCAGTTGACATCCATTTATAGCTATAACTGCTTTTGCATTCTTGAAGATATCTATATGGGTTTTACTTCCAGCACCGATAGCTGAAAGACAACACATTCTAACCATATTAGGGTATGTTTTTGTAAGTCTTCTAGCAACCTCGTCACCTATTTACTCAGTACTTGATGCACCATCACATGTAGCTATGATGATTAAATCTTTAGCATGTGTAGCGCAATGTGGTAACAATTGATATCTACTTGACCTTGGGCTACTCATTTACAACACCTATATTCATAATTATGCACGCATATCATGTTCCTAATTTTAAGTTTAGTCGTTATGACATCTACATGAGGTGATAAGCATAGGTACGAAATTGTTATTAGTGTTTAGTTCAGATATATACATGTTTAGAGATCTAGAGTAGCGTAGGTGGCTATCTATGCCAAGACGATGGTGTTATCGTTGGAGACGCTGTGGAATTAATATACCGATAGAAAGTAACATAAATATTGAGGATACTTTCTACATACCTATAAAACCTACATCAGATCTTGCTATAAGCAATTATGTAGAACTCTACGATTACGAAGTAGAAGCTTTTGCATTAATACACTATGAAGGTTTAACAACAGATGAAGCTGCAACAAGAATGAAATTATCAAAAACAACTTTTTGGCGTATACTAGAGCAAACAAGGTTTAAATTAGCAAAAGCACTTATCGAACGTAAACCAATAAAGATAATATCCACAAAACAGATACCTCAAGAATTTTCTCAACAACCCTGAAACATATTTCAAATTTAACATAGGGAAACTCGAGAAAAGCTTATAAGCTTTGAAACATATTTCAGGTCTGGTGAAAAAAATGCATTGGTGGAGTTGTAAACCATACCCAGGCCATGGTCCGTGGAGCCATTTACCACCACCACTAAGACCAGGATGGTGGTATGGTAGAGGATGGTGCTGGTGGATATATCCATTACCACCATATACTCCATGGCTGAGTAAAGAAGACGAAATTAAGTATCTCGAAGAACTTAAGAAGTACATCACCGAAGTCGTATTGAAAGAAATTGATAAAAGACTTGAGGAACTAAAATCCAGTAAGTAAGTAGGTATTTGAATTGTCCAACAATAGATCTAGAGATCAATCAATAACATTAGGGATACCTATAGTTAAAGTAGGTAATGAACTCTATATAAGTCCCCATTTTGGAAGAGCACCATTCTTTACTATTGTAGAGATAGCGGTAACAAGTAACAATTATAGAATAGTAGAGGTAATACAAAACCCTTACACACTACATGGACATGGAAAAGGTAGAAATATTGTAGATATCCTAATGACACGAAATATAAACGCTGTTATCACAATGAATATAGGTTACGGTGCATTTCATAGATTAAAAGAACGTAACATCGATGTATATCTCATCCCTATAGATAAAGAGAAAAGAAATGTTGTACCATTAAGTAGAGCTATAGAAATGTTTATAAATAAACAACTCGAAGAAGCAAAAGAACCTAGAGAACTAGAATAATGTTCATCGAGATTTAAGAAACCAAATTTTTATTCTACTCTTTATTGTTTATTATATCTAGTATCTTTTTGTATGGGAGTACAGGTTTTCCGTATACAAGGGTGTAGTATATTGTTGGTATACGAAGTTTTTTAAAGTAAGGTTCGAGTTTTTCATCAGCTATCACTATTAGGTTTTTCAATATTTTCGATATTTCGTATAGTTTGTAAGCTTTTTTCTCTGCGTATTCTTTTCTCCAGTAACCTGCTACCTCTATGTAAAATTCTCTACCATCTTTATATATCTTGAAGTCTGGTAAGTAGACTAATGAACCAAGTGCTATAGGCTCTTCTTCTCTCCTTACATCTATACCTAGAGACTTCAAGACTCTGTATATAGATTCCTCTATTGAGCTATCGAAAATCTGTTTTACATATACCTGTCTATCAGTATCTATAAGAGGTTTAAATCTGTATGATAGAAGTTCTATTTCTAAAACTTTCTTACTTGTATGCATTGATGCTTCAATACTCCAGTATCTCGATAAATAGAGCATGCCGAGGATTTTTGAAATAAGTAGTGAAAGTCTTGAGCCATATGCTGTAGGTCTTCTAAATAAACTTCTAGGTCCTTCAACAATAATCCTCAGAATATTTCCATGGTATCTCATATCGTATACAAGTCCGTAGAGTTTCGAGAATCTTCCAACTATTTTAACAATATTGCCTAGATTCTTTTCATTCTTTGCAATATCTATAGTTATTCTCGATGAATTTACACATACTGTGTCTATAGTTTCAAAATTGAATATCTTAACAACTTTTTCTACAGAAGGTTCAATAACTTTAGTTAAAATTTGCTCGTTTATATCATCGCTCCATAGAATTTCATCTATATCTATATCTAATTTCAACTCTTTCCTAATTTTTTCTAAGAATTCATCCCTCTTCTCTTGAGTTATATAACCTCCAAAATATGTATTTACAAATTGGAATACTTTTAGTCTAAGTATTTTCGGATCTATAGGTGGATTCTTTGGTTGCTGAGCTTTATAGAAGTAGTTCATAACTTTTCTAAAAGCTTTGTAGAGCTTATCGTCTCCTACAACTATTCTTAGCTCTTCCCAATCTATATCACCTAGCTTCTTCCCTTCGTTAGCTCTGTAGAACTCTACAACATTTTCTATAAGTTCTCTATCTCTTTCAGGATCTAAGTAAAAAGGTTTTGCTTTACCACTACGAAATTCTAATTTTAGATTCTTCCTACCATAGGTCAAGCAGATTCAACCTTTATCGAATAATTCGAACCTTCTTCTCCTCTTAGCTAGAGCTGGTTCTTCTGTTCTCTTCGTTATAATCTCTATGAGAACTGCTTCTCTATCTTTAGGTCTTAATATTCTGCCAAGTCTCTGTATATATTCTCTATGGGAACCTGTGCCACTTATAACTATAGCTACAGATGCATCAGGTACATCAACTCCTTCATCTAGAGCCATAGCTGTTGCAAGAACTCTTATCTTTCCTTCTCTAAACAGCTTTAGGTATTCTTTCCTTTCTTTCTCTGGGGTATCGTGGAGTATTCTAGGTATTAGGAATCTCCTCGAAATCTCTCTAACTATATCTGTATAGCGAGAGAATATCAATACTTTCTCATCTCTATACCTAGCTAAAAGCTCTTCAACAACTTTGATCTTAGCTTCACTACTTAAAGCTATTTTCCTAGCTATATGTTTTGCTCTCAAAGCTTCTCTCGCTTTTTGATCTTTTGATGCAAGCTCTAAGACTTTTTTAAATCTCTCCCTAGGGTCTTTTATATTAGGTAGAACTTTTTTACAGAAATCGATGTATATCTTCATAAGCTTTCTATACTCTTTATACTTATCCTCAGGTAGAGTTACATATATCTTCTCCTCTCTATGCCTAGCTAGATATCCACGTGACTGAAGAACATCTTTCTCTAGCGAGTAAACTATAGGACCTATGATATATCTATAGTATTTATGAAGACCATCGCTTCTATACGGTGTTGCTGTTAAACCTAACCTAAAGGGTGCTGATATATTTTCAAGAGCTTTTCTATAACTTGGACTTACAGCATGATGACATTCATCAGCTACTACTAAGCCGAAGTATGTAGGGTATTTCTCTAGATTTATACCTGCGGAATCGTAGGTCATTATCGTTACGTCGTTTATCTCCTTCTTCCCACCGCCGAAAAGCCCTACTCTACTTGGAGAGATGGAGAGTAGTTTAACTATGTTATCAAACCATTGATGCATAAGATCTATTGTTGGGACAAGGATAAGAGTCTTTACGGATAGATCTTCTATAGCTTTTAATGCTACAACAGTTTTCCCAGCTGCTACAGGTAGAACTACTATACCTCTTCTCCCACTACTAACCCAAGAATTATAAGCTTCCTGCTGGTAATCCCGAAGAACAATCTTTAGCCTAGCTTCGAAAGACGCTCTATAATCTAGATCGAAGCCTAGCTTATACCTAAAACCTTTAAACTCTATAAATTTCAGCACCTCATGAAGATCTACAGGTTTTACCCTAAGAGTACCACTACCTTTATCAAATTGAGCAAGTTTCTTCTCCCTAAGCTCTCTCACAAGAAGCTTAGAATCTGTATAAATAACGATATCGGGAGTCTCTAAAACAAAGTAAACATCTATACCGCTACTCTCTAGAGAAGCTATCAAATTCTTCACATCCTCAGAAACATAAACCCCTACACTATCTAAAACAGATAAAGTCTTTTGAAGACCTACTTTAGATGCTTTCACTGGGTTAAGTCGGTAAAGCCATAGAGAAGAACTCTCATCAAATTCAATAGGATCTGCGACAAGGTTAACATCTCTATGGATAGATGATGGAAGTATAGACTTTATTCTAAATACAAAAACCATAACTTTACCCATCATTAAACTATACTAAGATCTCTAAAATATTCTTAAGCTTAAATATAGACATGTTAAATCTATATTACTCAAATAAGATATACACTAACTAAGTCGAGATGATAAATACTGCCCAGCATTACTACTAGCTAAGATTCATAGATATGTTATATAACAGGATTTTCATTAAGAATCTTTTATTCAAACCTTACCGATATAGATATTATCGGTGAAACTTTTGGGAATATACGATGTTATAATTTCAAGAAGAAGTATTCGAGCTTATAAGAAAGAACCTATTAAAGAGGAAGATCTGAGAAAAATCTTAGAATCAGCTAGATGGGCTCCTAGTGCTGGAAATAGACAGTCATGGCATTTTGTTGTTGTTCTAGATGATCAGGTTAAAGAAAAGCTTGTACCAGCTTGTAGAGGGCAGAGGTTTATAGCTAATGCCGCATGTATTATAGTAGGACTTGCAGATGTAGAGACATCACCTAGATGGGCTATTGTTGATACAACTATAGCTCTTGAACATATAGTTTTGATGGCTACAGAGCTTGGCTATGGAACATGCTGGATAGGGGCTTTCGATGAAAATGAGGTTAAGAAGATTTTAAATATCCCTGATAAATATAGAGTTGTTGCATTGATATCTATAGGAGTTCCAGCAGAATCTCCACCACCAAGACCGCGTAAACCTCTTAGAGAAATAGCATCTCTAAATATATTCGGTAATCCTATAGAGTTGCCTGAGGAAGAGAGTTAAACATTCTTCACAACATATCTTCAACTCTAATTCATCAGAGAACTTCCACAACGATATTTATACAACCGAAAACCTCGCCTTTCAAAGAGGAGATTACTAGAAAATTCATAAACCTTCTTTATTTTAATTAACTTGGTGATGAACATAAAAGTCTTTGTTTTTGAGCTATTGCAATGATTAACAGCATACATAACCCTGAGCCTCGTGAGGAGTAGGAGTAATGAATCGGAGACCCAGCCTAGAATCAAACCTCTTGAAGAAGATGCAATCCTAAACCTCCCCACCAGCAGAAACTCTCGCTCTTCAGGGTGGGAAGGAGATCAGCAAGTTTTGGAGGAAAAGGGTAACTACCTTAGTTAACGAAGTTTTCTAAGCTTTAAGCCTCGATGAAGCTGGGACCTATGTCAAGACTCTTCTAAACTCACTAGCTGAATACGAAAAAGTAGTAACACTTTTGCATAGAGATGCTGTTAAAAAGATTCTGTGAAAAATTTAGAATAGAAACACCATATTTTCGTTAATGAAGCTCTCCCTCTCTTCATAGAAACTACAGTAAGTAAATGTATTCTAATAACTAGTGTTAGTACTTGAGTATCTCTACATCTTTACTTTTAGTGTATTCCTCTACATCACTATTTTACACATCTTGTAAATACTGTAGCTATAGACATTGATGATGGCGGTAATGAAGTTGTGTTAAGATTTAAAATGTGTAGACATTCGTTCGATATTATTACCTTTAGCTAGAGCTAGAGTATGCTGAATCCTAACATTTTTTCAAGTTCGTTTATACCTGCAGCTCTCCAGAATTTACCTATAATGTTATCTAGACCTTGAGGTTTACGTTCTTTCAACCATAACTCTGAGTAGATCTTAGCCAAGGATATATAGTCCGATACTGTTGCCTTATTATCTAAAACTTTTAACACAAGTTCATAAAATCTCTTTATAAACTCTAGTTCTGGAGGTAGCTGTATAGAGCTTGCTTTCTTGAGTACTTCCTCTACCTCTTTCTTCAGATCTTCGAAAATACGATTCCCTAGATACATCTTAGCTATCTTGAGTAAATCTGTTTTCAATACTACGTGTTTAGGTAACCAGAATCCCCATCTAATCCAGAATTCATCTTTAGCTGTAAATATACTTCCAAACAACTTCCTTACCTCTAACAGTTCCCTACTCTCACTTGTTATAGCTACCCATTTCTCTTCCCACTCACCTTTACCTTCGGCAATCTCCATAGAGGCCATGATTAGTGGGTAAAGGTATTCAAATAAACATTCACTACCATCATCACCCCATGCAGTAACTAAGAATCCTTCTACAGATAGATCTTCTTTAGCTGCTGCGAAGAAGTTCTTGAGGTTTTCTAGAGCTGTTACGAAGTCTGGGTAAAATCTATTCCAATTCCATAAACCTGGAGCTACTATCTGCTTTAAACCTCTCGAACTTATGATCTTGATTATATTCTTGAAGTGGTCTACAGGTCTTGGTGTGTAATCCCAGTTAACGATTACAGCGTCTCTCCATATAGAGCTGTCTAGGAGTTTTCTCCATAGTTCACGCTCACTTTCTCTAAGGTAGGAAGCTGTTATCATGTCTCCCCATAGCATAGGTTTTTTACCACCTTCTTTAACAATATCTATGAGCATCTTCATATGTTCTTCATAGAGCTTAGGACCTTCAAATCTCAATGTTTTATCTAGACTCTTACCTCTTCCTAAAGCCCATGTCTCATCCCCTCCAACATGAACATACTCTGAGGGAAAGAAATCGACGACTTCTTTAAGAAGTTCTATTACAAACTTTTTCGCATCCTCGTCTAGCACATTTAGAACTCCTTCGGAAGGATGATGCCATTCGCTATATTTTCTATAAGGTGGAAGGGTGAGTATGTTCTCCATATGCCCTAGAAGTTCGAGTGAAGGTATAACCTCTATCCCTAACTTCTTCCCATATTCTATAACCTCTTTCAATTCTTCCCTAGTATACCTACCTCTAGTAGAACCTATATCGCGATATTTTTCCCAAGGAAATAAATCCTCGAAATATATCGCGAAATAGTTGTACTTTAATATGTATAGCCATTTAAGAAGTTTCTTAAGATAATCTACTGTTGGAACACCTCCGCGAGCTACATCTAGATGAAATCCTCTAAACTTATACCTAAAATCTTCAACTACTCTAACCCTAGGTAAGAAACCTTTACCCTGCATAATAAGCTGGATTAAAGTAGCGAAAGCTATATTCTCATTACCCCATACTCTAACAACACCTTTCTCTATGGACAACCCTGTAGAAGGTCCTTCAACCTTCTCTATAATCCAGCTACCCTTCTCGACATTGAACTCTTTCGCTAGGAACTCAGGAAAGTTTTGAAATCCATCACATTCATACCAAGTACCATCGAATTCTAAAACTTTCGGTTCAGGAACTACGTAAACACGTTTCATATATTAAACACCTGTTCGTTCTCTTTACTTAACTTAATACATAAATCTCTTAAAATAACTTTTCATGTTTTACTTCTTTAGCGAGAACTGTTGAAAATCTTTTAATTTCTATTCATAGTTATAGACTTAGCGAGATCTCTTTACCGTTGTAATCTACTATAGTATCTGGTTTTGCTTCTTCTAAACCAACTCCTTTGCCTTCTTCAACAAGTACTATCTTAAATCTTAGCTGAGGTATGTCCATCGATCCTCTCTTATCTCTTATCACCAATCTGTTCTCTTTCTCAATCCATTTAATAGGTATCAAAGCGTATACCCCGTTTTCGTAGGCATATGTCTCCCCATCATCTATATATAGGGTGAATTCCCCATCACGACCTCTGTATATCCTTAACTCGAATTCTGTTCCTATCTCATCGCTATTCTTTATGTTACTAGGAGCTAGAGGTATTAATGCACCTGCTTTTATATGTAGCGGTATTATATCTAGAAGCGCCTGTACCCTTATCCTGTATCCACCAAGAAGTTTCTTACCTGTCCAGAAATCGTACCAAAGTCCTTGGGGCAGGTATACCTCTCTCTCAAATGTTGACGGGGTTGTTATAGGTGACACCATTATGAAGGGGCCGAACATGTATTGATTATCTATGTTAATAACGTTCTTATCTTCTCTGAAATCCATGACTAGAGGTCTCATAATTGTGTAATCTTTTTCATATACCATCCAGGCTAGGGTGTAGATGTATGGTAGTAATCGATATCTAAGCTTAATGTATTTAATTAGAATTTCTTCAGCATCTTTACCAAATCTCCAAGGTTCTTTAGGATAGTAAGTTCCGTGAACTCTGAAAATAGGGCAGAAAGCACCCCATTGGAACCATCTAATGAATAGTTCTTTGTAACCTTCTGTCTCAGGATTTCCACTGAAGAACCCTCCTATATCTGTTGTCCAATAAGGTAGACCTGATAAACTATAATTTAACCCGGCCCATATCTGAGTCCTAAAAGTTGTCCAATCCCCCGTTACATCACCACTCCAATTCACTACACCATGCCTCTGTATTCCAGCGAAACCTGATCTCGTCAATATCAATACTCTTCTATTCGATACCTTCCTCTGACCTTCGTAGACAGCTTTCGTTTCTAGCAATGGATATATATTCAAGTATTTCAACATCTTCTTACCGTTACCTATATCAAGTGTTCTCTGCCAAGTATCGTAAACGAGCCCAGGCCCTACCTCAGGTTCTGAAGCATCTAACCACCAACCATCTATACCTATTCTAAAGAATACCTCCTCTATCTTTCTCCATAACCATTCCCTACACTCCTCCTTAAATACGTTAACTAATCCATAATTGCCATGTCCTCCACCTACTATACATCTCCTCTCCTCAGTTTCCCTATATATATCTGTTTTCTTTTCGAAGAAAGGCCATATAGATATGAGTATTCTGATACCTAGTTTGTGAATATCTTCAACCATTTTCTTTGGATCTGGGTAAAATTCTTCATCAAATTTAAATGCATTCCATCCGTATTTTACCCAGTATTTCCAATCTTGAACAATTATATCTATAGGTATACCTCTATCTCTAAACATTTTAGCTGTAGAAACAATCTCTTCTTGTGATGCATACCTCTCTTTCGATTGCCAGTAACCGAAAGCATACCTAGGTAGCATAACAGCTTTCCCTGTTAACCATCTATACCCAGCAATAACTCTATCTAAATCAGGGCCATACACTACGAAATAGCTTAGATAATCCCCAGCTTCAAACCATACCCTAAGGACATTACCTCTAGACTCTATAACCCCCATAGAATACATATCCCATAGAATCCCGTAACCAGCACTAGATACTAGGAATGGTACAGCTATATCTGTATTCCTTTGAACGAGGTATACAGTATGGTTTCTATAATTATAAACACTATGAGCAGAGTAACCAGCGTGCTGACCAAGACCATAGAGACCTGAATCAGGATCTATCTCAAATACTTGTTCAAAACTATAAAACTCCATATTGTAATGATATTGTTTAATAACTCTTCTACCAACTTCCTTAATGATTAGATCACTAAACCTTATCTCTATAGAACCTCCAACTTTATCGATATATACAGAAATCTCATCTGATGCAACTACAACCTTGCCGTCTTTCTCGTTAACAACTATAGACACAGGCTTAGGCTTAGCTACAACAGCATAGCTCTCCTCAACATATGCACCGTGGGGAATATGGATAATATTAACGATGTTACTATCATAGAACTTAACAACGATTTTACCTAAACCGAAAGGTATCTCAACGAAGCTCTTCTCCATGAGGTTCCCTAACATCTATCCTCAAGATCTAACTATATAAGCATTTTTATCAAAGCATTTAGTTCTAATGATTAGTACCGAAATTATTACTGTATAGGAGCTTAAGGACTTAGTAAGAGATTTGCTTTGTAGTGATGAGACTTAAATTAGGGTTTTAACAATGCGTAATAGACTATTTTATTAAGATGAAACGTGTTCATGATTTATGTTGTCCTCAAGATAAAGCTTATATATTTAAATCTTTTGATAATGTTGATAGGTTTTTCAGATATGAAGAAATTCAAGGTTTTGATCACAGCTCCTATATATAATGTATATATCGATATTCTTAAAGAATATGTTGATGTATATGTCGTTAATAAGCTTCTTAGTGAAGAAGATATCGTAAACCTTGTTAAGGAGCTTGACCCTGTAGCTATTGTTGCTGTCAGAGGGAGTGATCCTATTACTAGGAAAGTTTTTGAGAATAGCTCAAGACTTCTTATCGTTGCTAGACACGGTGTTGGTTATGATAGAGTTGATGTTGAGGCAGCTACTGAGCACGGTGTTTGGGTAACAGTTACACCTGTTAAAGAGCTCTTCTTAGCTGTTGCTGAACATGCTATTGCTTTGATTATGTGTTTAGCTAGGAGGATATGTTTAGCTGATGAAGCTACTAGAAAAGGTGTTTGGAGTAGGGAAGAATTTGAAGGTTTACTGCTTGAGAACAAGGTTTTAGGGATCATCGGATTGGGTAGGATAGGGATGGAGATAGCTAGGAAGGCTAAAGGGCTTGGTATGAGAATTGTATATTTTGACAAGATTAGGAAGAAAGATGTTGAGGAAACTCTTGGTGTAGAGTATCTCGATCTACATAGTCTTCTAAAGGTATCAGATTTCGTAGTAATCGCGGTACCTTTAACAAAAGAAACTCTGGGCATGATAGGGGAAGAAGAATTAAAATCTATGAAGAGATCGGCATACATAATTAATATCGCTAGAGGTGGCATAATAAATCATGAAGCTCTGGTGAAAGCTCTTGAAGAGAGATGGATTGCTGGTGCAGCACTAGATGTTTTTCCTATCGAACCTCTTCCGCAAAACGATCCTATAATAAAGACTAGGAATACCGTACTGACTCCCCATATAGCGTGGTTTACGAAAGAATCGCGAATAGCTATGGCTAGAACAGTAGTGGAGGAAGTTCTAAGAGTACTTAAATGTGAAGACCCGCTTTATCCTGTGAACCCTGAGGTTAGAGATAAAGCAAAGAGCAAGTGTAAAAAACTGGTCACCGAATAAACGAATATGATGCTAGAGTACGATTAAGGGAATACATATGGATCATGTTCATATCTTCTAAATCTTCAAAAGATTTCCGCATTCCTAAATATCTTACTCAATAATACGTGAACCTTTATTGATAGATATCAATACGGTATGATAAAGCTATGGTATTACATAATTGTTTAGGCGCTTTAAAGAATTCATCTTGTTTTGTACTTACGGATAATTGTGTGAATCAAGCTAAATAAATTAATACTGAAGCAGTAGATTAACGATGTTCTCTAAAATAGGTTAGTCTATCGCAATACCCTACCTTGATTCCATAAACTATTGATGTAGTTCAGTACATCCTGAGCTATTTCCTTCGATATTATTAGGACGGACACTTCATTATTATACATTAAAGCGCTTTCTGTCCAGTTATGGCTTCCGATGAACACATAGAGATCGTCAACGACTACAACCTTTGCATGCGTTGTAATACCAGCTTTAGGATCGAGTTTTACTGAAATGTTGTTGCTTAATAAATACTCTATGGTCTCTGGATAGCTATCGTAAGTCTCGTCATCAACTAAAACCTTGACTTCTACACCTTTCCTATTTAGGGATACCAAAGTCTCAAGAAGTTTATTGACAGGATCATTTACATCTTTAGGATCATACTTAACAACATACATTACCACAACAACACTTTTATTCGCTTTAGAAACAATATCAAGAAGTTTTGAGTAGTACTCTTTATTTTTAAGCACATAAACTTGATATAAAATATTCTGAGAACTTATCTGAGGTATCCCTTGAACAATTGTTGTAACATTCTCTCTTACGGTTGTTAACTGAGTAAAAGTAATAGTGATAGTTGTAGTACTAACTATTCCACTGGGAACTCGAAAAATATCTGAAACTAAGAAAATACCCACAGCAACACCTATAATAAACGTCATAATCAATAATGTTCTCGATGTATCACCCATATAACCACCAATCACTCACTAGAAAAGTATCTATTTTATACCTTGTTTAAAATCGTGAAATTCATCACTAAATCAATCCTAACCCTTGTTAAATAACCTTTTAAATCAATTATCGAGAACATAGTCTTAACTTAAAATAAATTATGCTTCCTCCATAACTTAGTAAACACTTACTTCTTATACAATATCTTCATATAAACCCTCACTATATTCATTAAGCAAAATTTTCATACAATTAATATGATCAAACCAATAGTCAAGATTAATTCACCGCATTCATAATTTTCGAATACGTTACAATACTTACTCTATGAACAAATTTTTCAATATATCGCCGAAACCTAGGGATGTAATGTTAATGCTAGTAACACTATAGATTTCAAGACTATATCACGTATATCATGTGGAAGTACATAAAGGGTTCTGGAGGCTAGCCTTCCAAGGAGCTAGCTCTAATATTGTTTAGTTGTTGTATTTATCTAGAATTCTTCAAATATTTCCAAAATCGGTAGTTGTAGATACATCCTGGGTCTGGAGCTAGTGGATCGCCAAAATATCCAAAAGCTCTAGCTCT
>JAJHRF010000018.1 GCA_020832925.1 Desulfurococcaceae archaeon
AGCATCGTAAGGCTTGAGAAATGATGTTATCCAGAACTTTATAAACATAAAAATCTGTAATTCGAGTACAGTAATCTAGTATTGTAATATGATGAGAGAGCGATGGTCGGAGGAAAGGATGAAGAACTGTTCAACACTGATATATTGTTCTCTCGATAAACATCCTTAATAGAGGTATACCTAGCTGTCTATAGGTATCGAAATAGACTTATACTTTAGTCTCAACTCTTAGTTAATGCTTTCCCTCTTCATCCTCTTTTTCTCGCGATTCTATTTCTCTTCTTATAGATTCTTGAAGCTCTTTAATCTTTTTCGCATGCTCAAGCGCTTTCTCTATCCATTCCTTACTAGCTTCGATACCTCTTCCAGTAAAGAATGCTACAGCTTCACTTCTACTCCTAAATATACCTGCTTCAACAAGTTTATCAATGATCTCTAAATCTTTCTCCTTAATTCTTACAGAAACAACTTGTGTAACTCTTTTACTAACATCTTCAAGAGCTTTCTCAACATCTTCAACGAATCTGTCTATGTACTTCATAACGTTGTCCATGGTTAGATTCATACCTTCAACAACACCTCTAAGAATGTGTTTAAACGGTCTAAAGTCCAGCCATATCCAAACATATCCTCTCCCCCTAAAATCCCTGATCTTACTACCCATATCCTCAAGCCTATCTATTACCTCCTTAACACCATCCCTTACATAGCTTGCAAGCTTACGTAACTCTTCTTCCCCAATATTGGATTTTTTAAGTTCTTCAACAAGATCATCTAATGTTCTTCTGATAGACCTCATAGAGTCTAGAACTATGTCTCTCCAAACACGGTACGCTCTATATACATCTCCTTTCTCTAAATGCTCATCTATTTTCTTAGAAACATTATCTAGATCTTTCTTAATACTGTTCAACAATTCATCGAATTTCTTCTTGAATTCTTCGGACATTGTATGCACATTACATAGTTACAGTATTACAATTTATAAATTTTTCTACTTATATCTAGAATGAAGATATCATTTTGAACAAGGATGAATTACTAAAACTAGGTTAAGGATTAATGTTTACCTCTTTTCTTTATGTAATATCTTAGCGCTGTCTCTATTATATCTCTTCTGTAGTACTCTATATCGAGAGTTTCCACTAATCTCTCTATCTCCTTAATTATATCGTCTACACCTGCTGTAGAGCTTAGTTCTCTATACGCTAGAGCAAATAGCGTTTCAGCTAATGACCATGGATAGAATATCCATACCCATTTCTCTAGTTTAACCGCGTAGTAGTCGGGTATTAGAGAAGATGTGGTTTTCAGATGCAGCACCGCTGTTCTTACTTCTATAGCTCCAAGCTTCTTCAATTCTTCTACAGCTTTTGCAAGCGTTTTACCTGTATCTGCAACTTCATCAACTACAAGTACTTTTACACCTTGTAGTTTCCTTTGAGGTAGCTGATCTACTACGGGTATTCTGTATACCTCCTCAGCTATACCCCAGTGTTTAACTCTTATCGCATAAAACTCTTCAATTCCGAGTATATCGCTTAAAAGTAGAGCTGGAACAACTCCACCTCTTAGCACAGCTACTATAGCATCAGGTTCGAATCCTGATCGAGCTATATCTTTCGCTAATTTATAGCAAAGCTCTATCACATCTCTCCACGAAACATAGACTACCTCAACCATAGTTTCACTCTTCTAGAGTTTTGATAACTACAAGATTTACAACAAAGATATAGATTTTTAATTAATCATTTAAATAGATGTTGTAACTACATGAAGCTTTCTACATAGGTTATACGTTATACAGAAGCTTCATCATGTAGGGCGAGTCTTGAGGTCTCGTATAACCATGTTTTCTATAGTATTCTCTCGCACCTACTCCTGACAACACTAGTATTTTGTTACAGCTAAATTCATAACGAGTTATTTCTTCAGCTGTTTTGAGAAGCTTGGATCCCCATCCCTTATGTTGCCACCCCTCGTCTACGTAATCCCCTATAGGTATCTGCGGTCCATAGACATGGAGTTCTCTAACAATAGCTGTCCTACTATCTACTTCAGGTCTATGTGCATATTCTGATGGTATTCTAAGCCTTAGTATCCCTACCAATACGTTGTTTTCTGGATCCTCTGCTGCTAGAAATACTTCTACACCTTTACTTGCTTCGTAAACATCTTTAGTGATGACTATTTTCGTTGGGTATACACCTCTATACATAGCTTGTCTACCAACTTCTCTAAACCTTATCTCGTTGATCTTTATACCCATCTCCATAACTTTCTTTTCAACAAGCTCACGTAGATTAGCTTTCTTAGGGCCTGCTACAATAATGTCTGCTGGTATATCTCTTTGAATTCTTATAATTCTTACCCACTTAGGTATATACCTATACATCTTCGCTATAAGCTCAACAGTTTCTTCATCAGTTAAAGCTCTATACTCACCTCTTCTCCACATCTCGTAGAGCTTTGTACCCTCAATTACAAGTGTTGGGTATATCTTAAGCATATCAGGTCTGAAATCGGGATTCTCAAAAAGTTCACGAACCATCTCGAGATCTCTATCAGGGTCAGAACCAGGTAGACCAAGCATTATATGGTACCCAACTTTGAATCCAGCATCTTTCAAAATCCTTGTAGCTTCTATAGACTCTTTAACTCCATGACCTCTCCCAACAGCTCTAAGAACATCATCATAAATGCTCTGTACCCCGATCTCAACTTTTGTAGCTCCAAACCTAAGCATATTATCTACGTGATGTTCTTTACACCAATCAGGTCTTGTCTCGATAGTTAAACCCACTACCCTAATACGCGCTGTCTCATTCCTTAGCTGAGCTTCTTCAAGAGATGGTAGCACCTCTGATCTTGGCTCTGGATATCTATTAACAGCTTCATAGATATTCGTTATAAACCACTCCTGGTAATCAAGAGGCATAGCCGTAAACGTACCTCCCATCACCACAATATCAACTTTACTCAACACATGCCCTAAGAACTCATATTGTTTCAACCTTAGCTGAACTTGTTGATAAGGATCAAACCCTGTTTGAAGAGCTCTCATAAGAGCAGGTTCATTACCTATATAGCTTTGAGGAGTACCATACTCCGGACCACCAGGACAGTATACGCATTTCCCATGAGGACATGGGTAAGGCTTCGTCATAACAGCTACTACTATAACCCCGGATAGCATTCTCGTAGGTCTTTTAACACGCGTTAAAGATTTCAACGACATGCTAAACGTCCTCGAAACCCCAAGGTTATCTAAGGTACGGTAGCCTTTCGTTCTAATACACTGTTTCTCAAAGCTTAATACTATTACTATAAATCGATTCACTATGAAGAGCTCGTGATCCTCAAAAATATAGGTGATGGAGTTGATGTAATTTATAGCTATGAAGTATTAAAGGTTTGAAATTCTATTATTAAGATTGGTAAAATCATTAAGGGGTATGATTTGACGTGGTAAATATGGCAAAATTCTCGCTTAAGCATATGTGTATTCAAGTTATTCTCTACATATGTAGAGTGCTTGAAGATGTTTAGATGTATTTAAGTCTATTCTTCTGTATGTATATCATGGTAGAACCCTACTTCGTATCCTTTGATTAGGGGTTTTACTTTATACCCAAATAGAGATTCAACAATTTTAGGTAGAACATCTTTAAAGATCTGGTGAATATTCTCATTGTTTACAGGTATTAGCATCCCTATCTCTTCAAATCCTCCGTAAAGATACCCCCCACATTCATGTAAAAGGTTTATAACTTTATCCAGTTCTAGATCTTTTGCTTTATCTTTCTTAAGCTGTATCGTTATAGCTATAGGCTCTAATTCTTCTACAGAAATCAGATATCTTAAGTAGAGAAAAGCCTCAACCCCTGGCCCTAGATCTATCTTCAAGCTCATAGAGTTTAACCCGAGGATCCTCATCCCCTCTACCCCCGCAAAGAGGTCGAAAACTTCGATATCTATATATTCATGGAGTTTCTCAATCAGTTCTTCGATCTTCAACAATGATGCCCTTGCAGTAGTTCTGTACATCATTACTGCTTTTTATTTTAATTACGTTTATAATCTTTATAATACTTAGTAGAAGTTGAGGAGATTTAGATGAGTAAAGATATTATAGAGTATCTCGAGAGATTAGCACTTATATCGTTTACTCGTGAAGAAAGAGAGAAGCTTATTAAAGAACTCAATAAAATTATTGAGATGTTTAACCTTATAAATAGTGTTGAAGGTCTCGATAAATGGGAACCTCTATACCATGTACACGATATTCCTTTAACTTTACGTGAAGACGATGTTGTTGAAGGAATAGATTCGGAGAGATCTATACTTAAAGATAATGCTATACTTGTCGAAGGGTATGTTAAAGCCCCTAAGACTGTGACTGAGTGAGGTTAATGAACTTCATAGCTGCTCCTATGTATAAACTTCTAGATGAATTTAACACAAATCCCGATCTTGTTGTCGATTACTTGAGCAAGTTGTACGATAGGATTGCTAAAGTTGAAGAGAAGGTGAAAGCATTTATCACGCTAAGACCTTTTAACGATGTTCTTAACGAGGTAGAGTCCTTGATAAGAATTAGGAAAAGCTCTAGAAATAGTATGGCGTTGTTTGGTATAGCTGTAGCTATTAAGGATAACATATCTACGAAAGGTTTGAGAACTACTTGTGCATCTAGAATACTCGAAAACTACATACCTCCATACGATGCAACGGTTATAGCTAAGCTGAAATCGGAGGGAGCTATAATAATAGGTAAAACTAATATGGATGAATTCGCTATGGGGTCTACAACAGAGACTAGCGCTTTCTTTGCAACAAGAAATCCCTGGGATTTAACTAGATCTCCTGGAGGATCTTCAGGTGGAAGTGCCGCTGCTCTAGCTGCAGGAGAAGCTACTGTTGCGTTGGGGAGTGATACAGGGGGATCTATAAGGAATCCTGCGGCTTTCACCGCAATTTTTGGACTTAAACCTACTTACGGTTTAGTCAGTAGGTACGGACTTATAGCGTATGCTAGTAGTCTTGACCAGATAGGGCCTATGGCTAGGAATACAGATGACCTGGCTCTACTTCTAAACGTTATAGCTGGGTACGATCCTAAAGACTCGACATCGATAAACATACCGTTGCCCAACTTCTATAAAGCTATGTATGATACATACTACAGAGAGCCACGATTAAAAATAGCTATAGCTAGAGAACTCTTCGAATATTCGGAAGATCCTGTGAAAAACATGTCCTATAAATCCGTTGACGTGTTATGTAGTTACCATGAGTGTCGCGAGATAAGTATACCCTATGCTAAGCATAGTGTAGCCGCGTACTACATAATCAGTATGGCTGAAGCAGGGTCTAATCTAGCTAGATACGATGGTGTGAGATACGGACTTAAAGTAAACTTTGATAACAGGAACTGGGTAGAAGTCTATAAAGAAGTTAGAACTAGAGGCTTTGGTTACGAAGTTAAGAAGAGAATCGCATTAGGAGCGTATATCCTTAGCACAGGTTACTGGGATATGTATTACCTTAAAGCGTTGAGGTTTAGGAGGATGCTGAAAGAAGAATTCAACAAGATATTCAAGGAATTCGACGCTATAGTAAGTCCGACAATGCCCATATTACCACCTAAGCTAGGCGAGTTGATAGCTGACCCTATCAAGATGTACTACAGCGATGTGAATACAGTTATAGCTAACCTCATAGGGGCTCCAGCTATAAGTATACCGATAGGGTTTGTCAACGGTTTACCTGTAGGGCTACAGGTTATGGTGAGACATTTCAACGAGGTGACAGCTCTATACATCTCTAAATTTCTTGAAGATAAACTGAAACTCCGAGACCTTATCGCGTTGGTGTAGCTCTATGAGTTCTATACCTGAGGTAAAGATAGGGCTTGAAATACACGTCCAATTAACATCGTTAAAAACTAAGCTATTCTGTCCTACACCAAGTAACTACAGAGGAGAAGAGCCTAATACCTATGTATGTCCTGTGTGTCTAGGATTACCAGGAACTCTCCCTGTAGTCAATAAGAAAGCTATTGAGTATGCAATAGCATTAGCACTAGCTTTAAACTGTGAAATAAATGATAAACTTGTTTTTGTACGAAAACACTACTTCTACCCAGATCTGCCGAAGAATTACCAGATAAGTCAATACGATGGACCTGGATTCTCGTCTATTGCTAGAAATGGATATGTAAAGATATTCGTCGATGGAAAGTCGAAGATCGTTAGAATTAGAAGAATAAACATAGAGGAAGACCCTGGTAAAATCCACTACATTGGAAGTATAGAGACAAGCCCTTACAGCTTGGTAGACTACAATAGATCAGGTATAGCATTACTAGAAATAGTGACAGAACCAGATATAGAGAGTCCTAAAGAAGCAAGAGCATTTCTAGATAAACTCATAGCAATACTTGAATACCTAGGGATTACCGATACATCACGTGAAGGTGCTTTCAGAGTTGATGCAAATATCTCTGTAGCTGGTGGTAGTAGGGTTGAAATTAAGAATATCGGATCTATAAAAGAAGTTGAGAAAGCTCTTACCTACGAGATTATAAGACAGAAAAATATAGTTGGAAAAGGTGGTGAGGTGAAGAGAGAAACAAGACACTGGGATAGTTCGAAAGGGGTAACAGTTCCATTAAGATCTAAAGAATTTGAGGAAGATTATAGATACTTCCCAGATCCCGATCTACCGCCGATGATAATAACGAAGACGTTCATAGAATCGGTAGCTAAGAGCTTGCCTGAACTCCCTGATTCACGGATAGAAAGGTTTATCAAACAGTATGAACTCGATGAGTATAGAGCTACAGTATTAGTATTAATTAAGTGGTTAGCTGATTTCTTTGAAGAATGTGCTAAACTCTACAATAATTACAAGAAGTTAGCTGATTTACTTATAACAGATTTCCTAAGATGGGTAAAAGAGTTCAACTTAAGTCCACGAGAGTTAAAGGTTCAATCTATACATATTGTCAAACTCCTTCAATATCTAGATAAAGGAGTTATATCGATAAAGATGCTGAAAGAATCTCTACCTCGAATAGTTAAGGAAGGTATAGATATAGATAAGCTTGTTGCCGAAGGTTATACAAAACTAGACGATGAAATAGTGATCGAGAAGATAGTTAGAGAAGTTATGGCGGAGAACCCGAAAGCTGTGAAAGACGCGCTTGAAAATCCAAAAGCTGTGAACTACTTAGTGGGTATGGTTATGAAGAAAACACGTGGACGTGCTGATCCCAATAAAACTGTTGAGATAATAAAGAGGTTACTAGATGAAATAAGGAAAAAGTCATAGCGTGGGTTTAACATCATCTGTCAGCACTTAAAACCGTAATCATCCCCTAACAGAGTATAGATATATAGCTTTAAAACTTTAATGTTTTGAAGATTCTTTATCGGTTGTAATCAGTTTTAACTGTTGGTTGTACAATAGTTTTGATAATTATAAGATGGCAAGTTTTATGCTATAATTACCTCTTGGCGCTGGTGGAGAGTTTGTATGGTTCTTGGAGGCAAAGCTAACGTATTAAGATAAGAAAAGAAAGATGTGATGTGGATACAGGGTATTAAGGTCGCCAAATGAAGTAGAGATGAAGCTATGGAGAAGATGTTATGGTTTAATCACAGTTAATTAAAACTAATTACAAAACTTAATGTCTACGAGAAACGATTGATAATATCGTAGATTATTAATTTGATTCTGTATAGACCTTGTTTAACGATAATGCTTTTAATACTGTGTATCTAGCCTTAGCTTTTGTGAATATATTTGCTGCTTCGTTTACAGCTTTCAGTATATCTTTATCGTTTATCTCTTCTATTGATATATGTTTTAGCTCTAGATTCTTACAAACATTGTATTCTGATACTATGTAGTTAACTTCTGCTAATAACCCCTTTCCACGTTTCAAAACCTCACTTAGTTCTACACAGTTATTATAGAATGCTACTCCTTCTATTCCAGCGAAACCCCTGATAACTATTGCTATAATATAGTTATCGAATTCCATTAACAATAATAATCTAGCTTCTTTCTTTATATTCATTAGTTAAAGCCTTATTGAAAGATTCGAGAAATTCTTGAGCTATAATCTTAGCTTCCTCTATAACTTCTTTCAACACATCGAGGGGATTTCTCGAACCATTGGTCATTATTACTAATACTGGATACGAAACCATGGGATGCTCAATTATGTACCCAGCAAATGTTACACCAGGTTTTTTTATAGCGAGCTTCGCTATTAGATTCGGTAGAGAGTGCTTATCCTTATCTTGGATCTCGATCCTTATCTCTCTATCTGTTAATTTTTTCAATACAAAGTTTATACCCATTATCACACCTCTAACCTGACTATATATGTCTTCAACAAAGTTTATTAAGTTATCATAGTTTCCTCTCGACCTAAAAGGCTGTCTAGTTCATCAAGAACTTGTTGCCATGGTTTCTTCAATTCATGGTTATCGTTTATTAGCTGAGCTTTACGTAGAGCTTCTAAAACTTCGAAATAATCGATGTTGTAGATAGCTATCGCGGCTACAAGAAGTTTTTTAACATTGTTAGGGAGAGCCATTTGTTCAATTTTTTTCTGAGCTTCGGCTACTTTTCTTGCTATACTAAGAAATGTATCTACGTCTGTATCTACATAAATCATAGAGCCTCTGATAGTAACCAAAACACCTAAGCTTTTCTCTATGGCTATAGCTAATACATCTAGTGGGATAGTTTTCTTTAAATACTTTGCTATAGTATTAACGTCAATTCCATGTCTAGGATCTGCTTTAAGTAGAACGTATGTAGATAGAAATTCCTTAAGCTTAAACATAGCTGATTGAACATTGGGTTCGAGACCTATAACCTTGAACACTAATTTATTTAGCTTTAGTTCTGCAAAAATATTCGCTTCTAACGATAACTCTTCATCTATCTTCTGCAGGATCTCAAGGCATAGATCCACGCTTGGACATGGAAATGTAAACGTTTTTTCTACATATACACCGCTAGGTTTAGACACCACCTTTCTTACCTCTAACAGCTATGTAATCTAGAGATATTTTACGTTGCTCAGTATTCCCACAGATAGCACAAATAAGCTTATTACCATCAAAATATAGAGGTGATCCGCATCTTGAACAATACGCTAAGATTACACCTAGCTTAGGCTCTTTAATGGTTACAAGAAGAGGTAGATAATCGTTTAAAACCTTCACCTTCACTATATCACCTATCCTAACATAGTTATACATATTATCACCTTTAGAATCTGTTACTTGAGAAATATGGAGAACAGCTGTAAAATTATGTTTGAATAGCTTTGTAAAATCATAACCTACAATTTTTATAAACGCAATATCGTCTCTCATAGACGTTACCCAACCTACAACAACATCACCCGTCTTCGGGATCTTTATATCTTTAAAAGGTTTTACTGAAACCCTTCTATTAAGATTATCTAATACTACCTTACCAATAACAGCTGATCTAACGTTTCCTAGCTCATCTACATATACATGCCTATGAGGTATATACTCTTCCTCTTTACATATATAGTCCCCAGGTATTGCGATAGATTTACTCATGCATATCGCCTCTTCACGATACCATATATAGCTACTTTGAATCTGTAAACTCTTCTTCTATGCATAGGATATATAGGTGGGATCTTCATATCCTTTACAACCACGTTGTATACTTGATAACCATAACTTGACACTACATCTATCACTATTTTGTGAGACTCTGGGTTATATTTATGTATAGTGTATACGGCATGTGGTTGTAGTTCCAAGGCTTTTCTAAGGAAAACCATGTCTATACCCTTCCTATGTACTCCGAAAGGTGGGTTCATAACAACAGTATCTACTCTCTTAAGCTCCATATTCTCTACACCCATATTTATCATCTCTACATTATTAAATTCATTCCAGAGGAATTCTTTAGCTATACTGAGGGCCTCGATGTCTATATCTATGCAGAGAACATACTTAGCCCCTAGTATTAATGCTGCATAACTTAGAACCCCAGTTCCACAACCAAGATCGAGTACCACTTTATCCTCAATATCACCCCGTATATAGGCTAACCACATTAATTCTGAAGCTATAGAGCTATCACATACATACTGTTCTAACTCAATCACAGGATTACGGAAACCAGGTACAAGACTAAGTAGAATCTCTAACTCCTTTTTACTCCTTACCAAGGATATCTATACCTATCGATATCGTTGTTTAAAACAGCAAATGCTTCACCTATCGTTAGAATAGGTATGTCGAGATCTTGAAAATCGAATGCTAGATATGGACACGAAGCTATGACTACTACATCGAAGGAATTAGAAATATTGATTAAAGTCTCCCTATCTATCTTCAAGACCTTAGCTATAGCTACCTCAAAATTCTTTCTCTTCAATTCCTCTACTAAAGTATTCACAAGTTTTTCTCTTGCTTGGCCATAGAAACCGGAGATTATTAGCCATCTTCTACGATTTAACGAATTATACATTTTCCATATCCTAATCCTCAATATCTTCTCAACATCTTCTTTAGGGTTCCACAACGTATATGAGTAAGGATCTAAACAAAGTATAGTAGAGCTTGATTTTCTTAGATACATTAGGTACTGAGATATACAGAGAAACCTTCCACCACCTACAACTACCAATACATCGCATTCCTCTGTACCCGCCTTAGTGCATCCATATACTACCCCTTTATAAACAATTCTACATTTACTAGATAAGCTTGTTAATCTATTACAAAGTTTTATATGTTGCGATGAGGATAGTAAGCATAGTTTTTTGTCTTGAGAACAGAGATTGGTTAGGATGGACATTATTTTCTCTAAATCAATATTTACGAACTCTACCGGTATAAATAAAGTTTTTACTGAGGGGTTGTAGAATGGGTATTCAGTATGCCCGAAATGTATGATTAGATCTGTTTTTAGCTCTTCTGCGCTATATTCGTCGACAAGGCATGGACCATAGCTCGGATTTAGAGAAAGAACCACCTCTACCTCTCTACTTAGATATTCTCTAAGTTTCTCAACTATATAGTTAAAACATTGTTTAAATCCTTCAGGAAGCTGTACAAGAATTTTCTTAACATTGTGACTTTCCACTACTTGAGCTACATATTCTAATTCAAAGTCGTGTTCAGAACATATGCTCATTGCTTCTTACTCAGATCCACTATCTCTATTCTACATTTTAATGGAAGCTTTGATGAAGCTCTCCTCATAGCTTCCTTAAGATGCTCTAAATGTTGTTTTAATCCATGTATCTCAATAAGTACCGATCCCGGTTTAGCTCTTACAGCTAGACCTGCAGGTTTACCGAAAGCTAACCTCATACCTTCTTGAAGTCTGTCAGCACCTGCAAAAGCAAGCATTTTGTGCTCCCTTATTACGTGATGAGGATATGATTTAATGATTAATATGTAATTAGCGTCACCTACATGCTTAGAGAGGTATTTATGAGTTATAACTCTAGTTGCTTCTAAAGCATTATGTCTAATAACCCCCCATTCTATGGAGACTAGTTTAAGTACTACCTCTGCATTAAGCTTTGCATTACCCATAACGAATTTTGTTATCTTTGGCAGAGGTACCCCGTGTATATACTCTTTTCTTGTATACGGAGGTTTATCTTGGTGAGTGTAACATCTTGCAGGTCTGAGTGGCATAAGATACACCTTAACTACTACTAGAGTGCTCACTCTCGAGAGGTTCTAGCTTAAGCCTTCTAGCGATCCTCCTTATAAACGTTAATAGTAAACCTGCCTCCTGTTTAGATAAAGTTACCCTACGTACAAATCTTTTGAACATTATTGAAAACATCTGTCTATGCCATTCATCTCTAGCAACAAGCCCAGATAACTCATCTATATACCTATCTATCAACCTGATCATCTCTTCATCAACTTTCTCAACTTGATTAAGAACGCTTGGCTTCTCAAGACCTTTATATAGCCTGTACAACGCTATTGCAACAGCGTGACTAAGGTTAAGCACCGGATACTCAGGGTTTGCATCTATATGTACAAGTAGATCACATTTCGCTATCTCATCTCTTGTCAACCCCGTACTCTCTCTACCGAAGACCACCGCAATACTGTTATAATTCTTGGCTATATTCACAAATTCTTCGAAATTCACTGCTTTCCTAAGCATATCCCCGGAATCTACATCAACAACAGCTGATGTGCATGCAGATAAAGCTACGTCTTTCAATGCTTCATCTAGAGATTCGTACACCTTAACTCTACCACTATCCATAAACACTACCCCATTAGCTGCAAAACGACGTACCTCTTCACTCCATGGATTTATAGAAGGTTTAACTATTGCAAGTTCATCAACAGCGAAATTCCTGCATAACCTTACAATGAAACCGAGGTTTATCTCCCCTTCGATCCCTACAACTACAACTTTAAGCTTCAAAAGATTTTCACCACAATCCCGCAAATCATTTCATAGAAAAAGTGTTCACAATTTAATACCTCTACATACTCATAGTTGAGTATATACTTTAACAATTCATCAACTTTTTGAAGCGTTGACATGATGAACACTATCGTACAACCTTTCTTACATACACTCAAAGAATCTCTGAAAAACCTTGACCAAACCTCTAACCCGTTTTCACCTCCATTCCATGCAATAGCTTCTGGGATATCATCGCATATAGGTAGATATGGAGGATTAAAGTATACTAAGTCTACTACCTCCCTACGAATACATGATGCACCATCACACTGGATTACATCTACCTTCCAGTCTACTTCGTTCATCTTCACGGTTTTCCAAGAACTGTACACAGCTTTAGGATCTATATCGATAAGTATTGCGTAACCTATATCGTATTTAAACATGAGCTTAGCTGATACATATCCTGTACCACTACCAATCTCTAGAAGCACGCCAAGACGAGCTGTGCCGAGCTCGATTACGTGATCTACAGACTTCAATAAGATTTCAGAATCATGTCCCGGTTCGTATACGCCATCAATATACCCTACAGCTATACCACCTACTATTCTCTTCTCAATATTATTTTTCTCAACACCGTAGCCAATTTCTCTATATCTTCGGGTGCAAGTTGATATACTCTTTTCTTCCATAGGTCACCGCTTTCATCGATATCTAACGTCTTTATTTCTAGATTTAGACATCTTTTTAAAGATTTTAAAACTTGTTTCCTTCTAAAGCTAAACATACACTTTATCACAGCCTCAACATCAGCATAGTCACTGTAAGCTCTCTTCCTCTTCATAACGACTATAGCTGAAAAAACATCGGGTGGAGGTATAAAGTAGTTAGGTGGGATTACCTTAAGTATCTCAACATCGAATAGATATTGAGTTAACAGCGATATCTTGCTGTAGTTCTTGCTCCCAGGTTTAGCTACAAATCTATCAGCAACATCTTTCTGAACAGTTATAACAGCGTACTTTGCACTAGACCTGCCTATCTCTAGTACTAGATCTGATGTTATATGGTAAGGTAGATTTCCAACAACTATATGAAGATTTCTTATAGAACTTAGAAGTGTTTTTGCATCTCCTATAACAACATCTAGATTGTAGAAAAATTCTTGCAGTTCTTTCAGTATAAGTACAAACCTCTGATCCAACTCTATAGATATTATATAATTGTTAAGGTTTTTACCTAGAGCAGAAGTTAACGTTCCTAAACCTGTACCTATTTCAACTACAAGTAGTTTCTCAGAATTCATTACTAACGATGAAACTGCTTCAACTATTTTCTTAAAGGCTTTAGGTTCTACCATCATTACTTGACTAAGGCTCTTCTTCAACCTTATCCTGTGTTTCAATAGAATCTCTTTAATCCATCTAATTATATTCTCTCTACTAGAGTTTACAACGTCTATTACCATGGCTCGTAGTAATTTAGTTTTTCGTATAGATGATGAAGATAGTTAAGGAATATGTAGTTAGGCGACGGTGGGTAAGGTTCTACGAAAAGATAATATTTTTCTGTTCTCTGTATCTCCATAATGATCCTCTCTGTCAATATTTTTACAGGATCAGATATTTTGACACGCTTCTTTATATCCTCAAAATTTTCAAAAGGTTTTTTCTTACGCTCATCAAGAATAATCATGAGTGTTTTCTTCCCTATGCCTGGTAAAAGCTCTAAACTATGTAGTCTTATATTAATTGCTTCAGCTACGTTGAAAAACTCTGAAAATACCCTCTCTTTTTCTACTACAATATCTCTCACAATCCTCTCCAAATTAGATCTAGCGATAGTGGTCAAATCTTCGTACATAAGTCTATCGAAAACTTTCAACTCGTTACCTCGCGGTGTAGGAGATACAGCTACTCTTTCACCTATATTCAGCATAACCCCTCTTGGAGGGACTATTTCAACAAGTGTAAAGTATTTAGAGCCAATACCCTGTACTACAGGGTTCGTTTTATGAAATGTATGTTTATCATAGGGATTACCTAAAGGCATGAAGTCTAATACAAATGCGTATTCATCGGGTATCCACGTTCTCCTACGCCTACCACGAAAACTCATAGACAAACCCCGAGAAATCATTGAATCGAGGTTAACCGCAGAACACTTTAACTAATTCTAATATCTTGTGTAAAGCATCTTCTTCAGGTATGGTTGTTTCAAAAGCTAAAAGCATTCTAAGTTCATCAATTGTTTTAGGGAGTATATTTATTATAAGGGATATAGATGTATCCCGCAACCTGAACTCGTTCTTGAGGACATTCATAAGTTCTTCAGCTTTATCTGGGTTACACATAGTGGTCAACGTCTGTAGGTATTCTAATGCCGATCTAGCTGGTTCTAGAGATATGTCGTAGCTCTTCACTTTCGCTAAGTACTCTTCTAGAAGTTTCTTCGCAATAGGGTTCGGTATATCTCTATAATCTATTATTTTATATGGCAATTATCTTCACCGTAAGCTATCACTACTTTAAGAAAATCTCTACTTCGGTTTGAGCAATGTCAATAACATCTTCCTCTGCTCCCTCCTTATACTGCTAATCTGTTGAAGCTTCTGAACGATTTCCTTCACTCTTTCAGTTACATCAAAAGCTGGTTTAACATGTTCAGGTAGTAGAAATAGCTTCTTAATTTTCGACCCTACAGCAACTTCGACAATCAGTGCTCTACCTCTAAGACCTATGATAACACCTGTTTTCCCGATGTATCTTCGATGCGGCATACCCTTATGTATAGCAGGATCTACATCTATATGCACTTTATCACCTACTTTATACGGAATCAAAATCTTACTTAATGGAGGGACAGCTCCTTTCTCTCTAACGTTTTTACTCATTATCTTCCTAGTTCTATGTCTAAGACCTTGAGATGCTTTAACCATAGTTCTACCCTGTCGGAATCTTCTTAACGATTATTATGGATTAAAGTTTAAATATACTCATGAACATAGAGTACGTCTAGCATTACACAACGTGCATCACACCCAAGTACATCAGAAAAACTTGGCTTCGTTCTCCCGTTATCTCCTGATATCAGCTCCTTTACATAAAGCCCTCCTTCGCATTCTATAAGAGCCTCGAAAAGATTTGGAGATATAAGGAACGTTTTTATTTTAAACATCTTCCTTCGCCTAACTTTATCTTTTCTACGTTTCAAAACTCTTGTAGGGGTTCTCTGCTCAATAACTCTATCCTTGAACACTTCTTCAAGTTTTTGTAGAGATTCAGATGTTATAGGAGTTGATGTGTATACAATAGCTCTGTAGATCTTTCTCGAAAATCTCGCACCTTCTTTAAGCCTTATCACGAATGCTCTATTAACCTTCATTTTGATTTGGAATTGAAGCCAGGGAGAGACACTGTTTAAGTATTTCTCTACTAACTCCATATCGATGTTTTTATCCATAGTTTTGAATTCTATAGCTATCGGTCTACCACTACCATATACTCTCACATCCACATCTTCTCTACCAGCTATATGAAGTCTATATCTATCAGCTTTCAATTGCTGGCTAACAAATTTTACAATATCTTCAACTGATAGAGGATACTTCATTTTACCACTTTTCGTAATCCATATGTTTTGCGATATCATTCTACCGTATTTCCAGTAATACCCGTAGAGTATTATCGATGGGTAGTCTATCCTTACACTACCTATAGCTATATCTATGATAACTATAACCTCAGGTTTGCTGAAATCAGGTTTTATACCGGTTAAAACTGCAGCTCTCTTACCTATTTCTCTTTTAAGCTCTCTCTTAATGTTCTCTCTATACCCAAGCCCGAATTCCCTTGCTATCATATCTTCTTTTACAACATATTCTTGAACTGAGGAAACCCCTACAAGAAAAGACTTAGGCTTTAAATTTTGAATAATCGTAGCTATTTTCTGTGAGTATTCCTCTATCCACTTATCTATTAAATCTCCGCAAATATAACATCTCCTTCTTTCAACATCTTCAATATGCTCACCTAGATTTTTAAGGAAATCTTCCCTCTGAGCATTAAGAAGGATTAATTTCATCGTCTCCAAATCTATCTCGTTCATTTGTAGTTTTCTGTGAAGCTCCATAACTAGAACAAGTTTTAATGCTTTCCCACGTTCATCATTCCCCAAGCCTTTACCTAGATATCCGAATAGCCTTCCGAGACATCTATCGCACAACGGGTACCTCTTCAAGATCTCCATAGCTTTATCAACAATATCGATGCTCACTCTTCCCTACCTATATCTCCTATGTCTAATTTCGATAAGTCTATCCCAAGTTTTTTCAGTAAACCTATTCTTCTCCTAGCATTCTTAATAAAGCTATTCACCATTTCGTAGTACTTCAGAAGCTCTTTTACATCTTCAACAGTTGTACCGGAACCTATAGCTATTCTCTGCATACGTGATCTATCTATAATTTTAGGATTCTTAAGCTCCTCGTAGGTCATAGAGTCTATTATAGCTAACCACTTCTTTATCTTCTCTTCCCCTATCCTCAGCTGCTTATCATCTAAAGGTAGAAGTGATAACCCCGGAATTAACTGTAGAATCTTTGATAAAGGCCCTAGTTTCCTTATTGTTTGTAGCTGGAGATAGATATCGACTAAACTTATCTTCCCTTTGGCAAGAGCTTTAGTAAACCTTTCCTCAAATTCTTTGTAACGTTCAACAGATTTAAGTTTCTCTATAAGTGTAGGAAGATCTCCTAACCCTAGTAGTCTTCCTACGAAACGCCTAGGTTCAAAAACTTCCAGCTCCGGTATCTTCTCCCCTACTCCTACAAACTTTATCACAGCTTTAGTTGCAGCAACAGCTGATAAAGCGCCTCCACCTTTAGCTGTTCCATCGAGTTTAGTAACTATTATAGAACCTATGGGGGTTGCTTGATGAAATCTGAGAGCTAAGTCGTAAGCTTTCTGCCCCATAGAGGCATCTATAACTAGGACAACTTCGTCTGGTTCTACAGCTTTGGCTATCTCCTGCATCTCTTTCAGCAACAGCTCTTCTTCTCCGTAGCCATGCCTTCCAGCAGTATCTATGATAATTATATTAGCGCCTTTAGATAAACAAAGTTTTTTACATTTAATAGCTATGTCGATAGCATCGGTACTTTTAGAATCTCCACAGAATGGTACGTCTATTGCTACGCTAAGTTGTTGAAGCTGCTCGTAGGCAGCAGGTCTATAGACATCTGCGCATATGAGACAAGGCTTATAGCCGTACCTTTTGTAAAAGTAAGCTAGTTTCGCTACTGTAGTTGTTTTCCCTGATCCCTGAACCCCTACCAACATCATTATGTACGGTGTTTTTATTGGAAATACGTTAGGCTTTACATCACCTCCAAAAAGCGTTGAAAGTTCATCGTATACTATTTTTATAAACCACTCCTGCTTAGATATATACGGTGGTGGAGGTTCTTTTAATGCTCTTTCCTTAATCCTCTTGGTTAACTCTACAACAAGTTTTACATTGACATCAGCTTTGAGTAAAGCTTTCTGAAGTTCTTTAGTAAAGTTTTCAACAGCTACTTCGTAAGGTTCTCTACCCTTTAAAAAATTGACTACTAAACTCTTTATAGATTCTAAAAAGGACATACACAGATTTACCTAACCCTGTATATAAGTCTTCTCCCTAGCACTTCCCAGTACTCTATCTCAACCCCCGGTGCTAACTTCGATCTAATAACCTCGTCTGCAGGCATATCAACCTCGAAGGTCTCGAACGTCTCCGTATCCATGATCTGAACCTTGTCTCCTAATATAGCTACTACTTGAGCATACCTCTTATTGATTATAGGTATCTCTACTCTTTGATCTGATGGACCTACAAGAGTTTTCCTAGCTCCAGTAAATATACCTACAGCTACTACATGCACCTTAGCGCTTCCATGTTTACCTGTTTTCGCTTTCGATACCTCTACAACTCTACAAGGTTCTCCATCTATAACTACGTAACTCCCTTCTCTAAGGTCTCCCAGCTCTGCGTACTCTATAGCCAAACAAACTTCACCTCTCTATATCTTCACTAGCTAGTAGAAGTAAAGCTGTGAGCTGTTTTTAAGAGTTTATAAACAAAAAGTATTTAAGAATTCTGAAAATAGTGTACTGAGTCTAAATAAATAACGAGGTGTTGAAGTATATGATGTTTTGCCCAAAGTGTGGCGCTATCATGAGCTTCAAGCAAGGGGTTTGGAAATGCAACCGTTGTGGTTACGAAATGCATGCCAACAATTCTGGAAGACGTGTAACACTCTCTAGAGTTATTAAGCATAGCGAGAAAGAGAAAACAATTGTTATAGAGGATCAGAAGATAGCTGTTCCTCCAACTGCTGTACTAGTAAAAGATCAAGTAAGATGCCCCAAATGTGAACACAACGAAGTATATGCATGGCAGATACAGACTAGAGCTGCCGACGAACCTTCGACAACTTTCTATAGATGTACTAAATGTGGATATACATGGAGAGAATACTGAAGGAAGAAATGTATCATATATAGGATTCACCACGTAAGAGAACTCCTAGATCAAAACATTCTCCACGACAGGCATAAGCATCTTACCCTCTTCAACATATTTATTGAAATTACCAGATCCATAACCAGCCTCCCCCATCACCCCTATATCCTCCCCATCGAGAACAACCACGTACAACCCCTCCTCAACTGGGAGCAAAACCTTTCTGCAGAACATATAAGCAAATCATTACCATAGAGAAAAGCTTTAACACCTTGAGGTTTCACTACAACAGTACAACCAAAACTAAACTTTCTCTCAATTGCTAGTTCAAACAATTGTGAGGATGGTATAAAATTCCTCTTCTTTCTGATCCACCTTATCAAGAAACTAAAGACAAGATCTCGATGTTTGATTCTATCAATTCGTCTAGATCCTTCTTTAAACTATGCTGTACTATGTAAACTCTTTCTATTTTTGCTCTTCGGTATAAAGAGAAAACCGAACTCGTTGGTTATGTATTCTACGAATTTTCTACAAAATCATTTCTCTATATAGTCTACAACTATCTTAATGATCTCCATAACAACTATGCCTTCCCAACATACTTTTAATTCGATTTTCAAGAGAACTGACTATATAGTTGTAGTTTATATCTCTTCAGTACATCTAGCAATTTATTCTAACTCTTTTATGATGAATTTCGGAGATTCTATCCATTCAGATTTACAACGAGGACATCTAGAGGGTTTCTTTGGTTTATCGAGATCCTTAAATATATAGCCACATTTCTTACACCTCGGCGGAATCATTAAGAGCTTCTTCTTACCATTACTTAACCTATGAACTGATTTAGCTATATGTGTAAGGTGTATGTAAATATCCTTCACATCTATACCGAATATTTGAGCTATAGCTTCGGCTGTCAACGGCTCTTCTGTAGACTCTAAAAACTTGGCGATCCTCTCTCTCAGGCTTCCTTCATCTATTCCCAAGTTTTTCACCTCTGAACTGAAACAAAGCTGAGTATATTCATTGTGTAGGTGCTCACCTGCTCTTTTCATCTATACACTTCTCTAATTTTAATACCTTACCCCATTTATCGATAATAGTACTCTCCACTTCATTCACTTCGATTAACTGGTCTTCAGCATAACCTTGTTTCTTAGCATTTTTACCTAGCTTCACATGAGTATATTCAACAGCTCTTCTAATAGGATGGGTAGTTATATCTATGTAAGCTCTAACGATAGCAGCAACCGTTGCTTCATGAAGTACTATTACCTGGTCTTTTGTCACTATAGCTAATCTTAAATGTTTATGGCATGGAGGTATGAAGGCTGCGATCTTTAATATGTCACTATTTCTGTACACTTTCAAATTCATATTGTTGAATTCATTGACTTCATTACTCAAATCGTATCACTCCTCGATCTCTAGCTTTTTATAAGTATATTCCACAATTTATGTTACGCTTGCTGATCTCTTCTTGATATAGTCCAAGAGCGTTCTTGAAGCTTCTTTCGCATCTTTAGACTTCATGCCTTCCTCAGTACTTATACGTTGTTCTACAGAATTAGGCATTATTGCAGTACTTGGTGTTGTGCTGAGAAGCTCCTTCAATTGCTTTAAATCATTTAATAAAATGAGGCGCATAGAGGGGTTATACAACGCCGCGGCTGGGTGTATCGTTGGAACAACGTATACATCTAGCCCTAGCAGTGAAAATCTGTAAACCTTTCCCCTCATCTTCATCACACTACTCCACGTCATAGAAGCCAACGAAAATACCTTCTTACCCGCTATATTACCTAAGGTCACAATGATCCTTGGTTTAAGTAATAATATCTGAGACTCTAAATATATACTACAACTTTCTATCTCTTCATCGCGTGGTTCTCTATTTTGAGGAGGTCTACACTTAACAACATTTGTTATGTAAACCTCTTCACGATGGATACCCATGCTTTCCAGAGTTAAGGTTAGTAACCTACCTGCTGCGCCTACGAAAGGTCTCCCCATCTCATCTTCTGTTGCACCTGGGGCTTCCCCTATAAGCATTACTTTAGAAGATCTTGAACCTTCCCCTGGAACAGCGTTTTTTCTATAACGGTAGAGGATGCAACGAGTACAATTCTTAATATCATTCTCAAGTTCATCCCAAGAGGTGTAGTACTTCGTATTAAACACCCTCAGGTTTACAGAGCCTTACTCAATATGATTTATATAGCGTTATAAACGTTTATATATTGTTTACTAGAGGATAGTGTTTAGACTTAAACAAAAGCAGAAGTTATGAAATGGCTGTGGACTATGGGTCTTAAACACAAGAAATATGTTTATATAGCGAGAAACGATGGTTGGTATGTAAAGGTAAGGGTATTGAAGAGTAGAGCAGAGGAGGAATCCAAATATATTGTTGTAGGTCCTAAGGTTAGAGCACCACCTTTGAGAGCAAAAATTATTAAAGAGGATGCACTACCAGAGAGTATAAGGAATCAACTTTACATGGTTTAACACATGATTGATAGATGATGACGCTGACGTAAACTGAGAGGTGAAGATGGGTCGATATACTGATTCGGTATAGGTGTAGGTAGGTGTAAATTTTGCGTAACTTGAGAATACAGTACATCTCGAAAAAAGCTTTGAAGAATATCTTACAGCATCTCGAAAGTAGACACGATATAGATTCAACATTCATAGAGATGCTCCGCAAAGCAGAGGAGGTTAAGGTAGCTTATAGCGATAAATTCGAGATCGTTGTTTTCAACTCTACCCCTGCTTTATTCAAAATAGAAGGCATGGAAATATATATACCAACTCTCTACGTACTAAACGTTCTCTACAACACAGAGAGGCTCCTCATAGTCCCTACAGTTGTGGTTGACGAAGGAGCTATTGAACCTCTTAAAAGAGGAGCCGATGTTATGGTACCTGGTATCAAGAAGCTATTGAAGAGCTTTAACAAAGGTGATATCGTTGCTGTTATGGATCCTAGCGAAAGATATTTAATCGTTGTAGGATTCGCGTTAATCGATTCAGAGTCTATAGCGCCAGGAGTAAAGGGTAAGGGTATAAAGAATGTGTCCCATCTAGGCGACAACATATGGACCGCCTCAATACAGCTTGCTAAAACTTTCTCTAAATAGTATCGGAGCCCAAAAATACCGAAATACGTTGCCATAACTACTACCATAACTACTAATTCTCTTGGTCAGTAAATGATATGTGGAATGAGATATAGACTAGTAACCGTATTTAAGCTTGCAAGCTATTAAAGGTTCTACACATACTAAACTTATGTTTCGCGAATAGCTTATTTTCGTTTAAGGATATTAGCTTTGAAAATATCTACGTAGTTAATGGACTTGTTAAAGAGATTACAATTTTCGGTGGCTAGATGTACAGAAATGATATTTACCTCTTACGTCCTGATGCATTAGCAGCTCTAGAAAATGATACTTTTAAAAAGGCCTTGGATTGGTATTACTCAATACTTCTTGAGGATCTCCCTGCTAAATTTCATATAGCTAAAGCTATTGAAGTACCGAGAGATGTAGGTGATATTAAGAATCTTGATACCGAGTCTTTATGGGATCTTCATAGAGAACTTGGTAAAGACCTTGTCGCGCTATGGAGTGAGGTGAGGAGAGAGAGAATCAGATTTCAAGAGTTTAAGAGAAAGTATGGAGAAGCATCTGTTAACCTTATTGAAGTTCTGGTTGAACTAGCACATCGAATACTGAGGAAATGCGTATTCTGTGAAAGACGGTGTGGTATTGATAGAGTTTCAAGTGCAAAAAGTTTTTGTAGACTTGATTATAGAAGCTATGTACATAGCTGGTTTCTCCATATAGGTGAAGAAGCTCCTCTAGTTCCAAGCGGAACCATATTCTATGGTAGCTGTAATTTCAAATGCGTATTCTGCCAAAACTGGGATATATCGCAAGAGAATCCTTACGGTGGTGTAGAGGTTACACCTTACCACTTGGCTTTGATTCAGAAAGAGCTTAAACTTAGTGGTGCCAGAAATATAAACCATGTTGGTGGAGAGCCCACCCCAAATATCCACAACATAATCGAGAGTCTAAGGTATCTAGATATCAATATCGCGCAACTCTGGAATAGCAATTTCTATATGAGCGAAGAGTCTATGAAACTCTTAATATACATAATCGATATATGGCTTCCCGATTTTAAGTACGGAAATAACATATGCGCACTTAGGTTATCCTCCGCACCTAACTATGTTGAAATAGTTGGGAGAAACCATAGGATAGCTATTGAGTGGGGTGACATGATAATACGGCACCTTGTTCTACCGAATCATGTAGAATGCTGTTCTAAATCTGTATTAAAATGGATTGCTGAAAACCTTCCTAAAGACAAAGTGTTGATAAATATAATGGACCAGTATAGACCTGAGTACAAAGCTTACCAGTACAAAGATATATCTCGTAGACCTAGATACGATGAACTTGAAGAAGTTTATAGATATGCAGAGGAACTGGGTTTGTTATGGAGAGATATCTCCAGGTAGTTTACATGTTGTTTACGCATAAATGCGATAATGTCTCGCTGAGTATGGATTGGTGCGGGGGGTGGGATTTGAACCCACGCAGGCCTACGCCATCGGGTCCTCAGCCCGACCCCTTTGACCTGGCTCGGGCACCCCCGCACAAGTTCTGTAGCCAATATATGGATATTTTGTGTAAGCCTAAAAACGTTTATAGCTAAGCTATGGTTATCAAGTGATTGGGGTTTAAATACATTGTTAAGTTATTGCTTCTACGATGTTACTGACTTCCTTAATGTTTTTAACATTTACAATAAAGATCGTGGGTCTTCCTGGCATAGGGATGTCTGAACACATTATTTTACCTAGATCATCTAGGTATACATATCTGCACTTTTGGTTAAGTGGTGGAGATGTTATTACAAATACCTGTTCATCTGTAGCCGATATTATTGTAAAACAATTCTTTTCATTGCATAGTAGAGATGTGCTTAAGTTCATAGCTGTTAATCTTGAATACAGAAAGAGTATCATATCATCGAAAGAGGCGAGCTGTATTACTGAAACTCTCATGGTATCGCCTCATCATCTCAGGTTCACACTATAGTTTAAGATTTGAGAGACTCTTAATAACTTCTTAATATTTTCAGTCATCACTATCAATGTTGTTTGATCCTTAGATTGTGATTATAGTGATCTATACCTAAGCATTTTTAAGAAGCTTATAATGAAGTGGTAGGGTTTACAATTCTGTACTTTATGTATAATATAGTCCCCATCACCATCCTATCGCTAATAACATCTACTATACGAACTCTAGCCACACATCCTATGAATCTCTTCGAAGCTCTTATCAGCACTACAGGTCCATGGTGTAGAGGGTAGGATACTAAGTAACGTCTATTCCTAGGGTATTCCGAAGCTATAATCACATCCATAATTCTATTCAGCAGTTTTTGCTTCATTTGTTCATTGAACTCTTTTACTCTATTTTTTAAAAGTTCAACGAACTTCAAGTACTCTTCATCATGACGCCTCTTCGCTTTGCTGAACGCAGTTCTCGGTAATGGTCTAAATTTGTAGAGAATAATTCTTTCAACACCTAGTTGTTGCAGCATCGGTATAGTATTGAGCGTAGTAATGATATCGTCGGTTTTTTCTAGAGGTAGACCATGCATTAAGTATACATATGGCTTGATTCCATGTTTAGAAAGCAGCTTTATAGCTTCTAAAACATCTCTACACGTATTAGGTCTTCCAATAGCTTCTAAAAGCTTATCGCTACAGCTCTCAAGACCTATATAGATAGCTGTTCCTTTAAGATACCTACCCAAAACTTCTGCAACATAATCGTCTACCAAACAGGCTTTAACATTCTCTACAAGTATTGATGCCTTTCCATCCACTACATTCTCAAGGCTAGTTAAATCTTTAAGAAGCTTCTCTATAGCATCAATGTTTGGTGGTGGATTACAAGGGTCTGTTAAAGGTTCTTCTGTTTTTAAGTCTCGACCGTAATCTAAGAAATCTGGAGCGCTTAACACTATTCTTGTAACACCTATATCGAGTAACCTCCTAACCTCCTCTACAATAGAGTGCCTATCTCTAGATTTCGGGTATCCATGTATTAACGGTACGCTGCAGTAACCACATCCTGGAGGAATACCTACTGGACAGCGTAATCTATCAGCAAGTCTTTGAGATAAACATAGTCCACAGCTATTACATGATCTACCATTAGCTGTTGTTAGAGGTCTCTTGAAATTACTACAACCTCTAACTATTTCTACATAAACTCTGCAAGCCCAGTAGAAAGGATACATTTTAACACCATTTATATCAGGTATCACCTTGAATAATAATTCCCTGGGAGCCCAAGGAGCTACCCCTCCATCTAAAAGCATATCTTTCTTCTTCACTGCTACGCCTCTAGGAACCTGCCCCTGAGGTTGAAGTTCTTCAAAAATTTCCTTGAAAGATCTATACCTACGTATAGCGAAAAACTCGTTGAATACCTGCTCAACTTCTCCTAGAAAAGCTATATCGAAGTCTAGCAACTTCAATGCTTTTACACTTAGCGTACCCGGACCCCCTAACACAACTAGACCTTCCTTACCTCTATCCTTCCTCCATAAGTTAATGAGTTTTTCAACAGCTTTTACATCGCTAATCATGAATGAAACTGCCAGTACATCGAATCTATTTAAAATATCTCGATCACCGATAACTCTTTCGTACGGGTATAGTTCGGCATCGAAACCATAGTAATTAAGTAGAGCTGTTACTATTCTTGGACCAGAGCCTATAACATCTAACGTTGTAAGTCTTCTACCTTTAAGCCTTGCGTTAGCATCTACAACAAGTACTCTTTCCAATGATCTCTACCAGCTCTAGAAAATCAGCATTTGTTGTTAACAACCATGTTTTTAAGCTTCATCAAGGCTATAGCTGCATCTGCTACAGGGTTAGGGAAACGATGATCATCTATTTCCTTAAGCTTTACCGGTGTCCCCATTAAGAGATCCTCTTTTGTAAAAGATGTTTCCCCTGCTTGTACAATTATAGCTATGCTACTACTCTTATCCACACCTACATCGCATAGATCTGGAACATCGTTGTGATGTATAATAAAGAATAGCTGTTCTATATTCATAACATCTTTTAGATCTTGAAGACGTGGAAAAACAGCGAACCTCTTATCAAGCTTGTAAGCTAATCTAAAGACTTCTGGTACACCTACTTGAGCTGCCATTCCAACAGGTTTTATAGCTATGAATACCGATACTATATTTATTGAGTAAGCTAGCTTCGCCAAGTCTTGGAGTCTCTGGGGACTTGACGGTGCATATGCAACTAGGTACACAGCTTTAACCATGTTAGCTACCTATTCTACTTCAGGTATGTGTTCAGTAGGTATAAAGCTATAGCGTACGAAAGTGGTGGTGGAACCGCTTCTCCTACCTGATTATACTGTTGATCTTTATCACCATAAAATATGTGGTGATCGGGGAACCCCATCAATCTCGCCTGCTCTCTAACAGTTAACAACCTATTCTCATATGGATGTAGGAACCTCGAAGACCCGAGAACTGTAGGCGCTAACTTATTTGGATCAAGTCTTATGTAGTTCGGAATTTTTTTATTTGCTCCTTGGTAATAGTACAGAGCCTTACCCCATCCTATCCTGATTATCCTCTTCATCTTCTTATCCGATAACTTTACACATTCATTATTAGGTAGATCGCTTTCACATGAAATGTCGCCGATAGCCTCATCAACAGTTATGACCCTGCCTAAAGGAGAAGGGTTTAGGGGTATATTAGATATGAACAGCCTTACCCGATGACTAGGCGTCCCATAGTCTTCAGCCCTCAGTATATTGAAGTATATCCTCTCATAGCCATAGTATTTGAATTCCTTTACAAGAGCTTCTCTCAGTACACGGATGTTTAGAGCGGGTACGTTCTCCATCACGAAGATCTTCGGTTGTAACTCCCCCACAAGCCTTATATACTCAAGTACCAGAGTTCCTGTAGGGTCTTTATATAATCTGTCAAGAGGGTCTTTCTCTCTGTTAGGATTTGCACCGGTAAAAGGTTCGCATGGCGGGCTTCCTATCACGATATCAGGGTTCCTACCCACGATATATTTGATGTCGTAGCCATTCACATCTCTTACATCTTCAACTAGCATCACTGTTTCTGGAAAGTTCGCACTAAAAGTTTTAGCACACATAGGGTCTACATCTATAGCTAAAGCTATCCTGAACCCCGCTTTTCTAAATCCTTGTGAGAAACCTCCACCTCCAGAGAATAAGTCAATAACTATGTACGGCATAGCTAAGTGCTCTTATTCAACTTGTTTACAAGATTTTTAACAAATTCCACAACTTTCCTATTATCTATCTCTACGAGATCCGCTCCACATTTTATACATCTAAAACTATTCTCAAAAGCATCGTCAAATGTATACAAGCTGTAATCGTAGGGACAAATATATGTGGGTAAGGACTCGCTACGAGAAAGCCATTCGCTTAATATCCTTAGAACCTCTCTCTTCCTCTTACCTATAGCCTGCATAATCATATCTTTATCTGTGAACCATATGTAGCTATACCACCTAGAGTTTTCTCCAGATGAACGTTTGTAGGCTACGAAACCGTTGGATGCTAAATCGTAAAGAATTCTTCGAACATCGTTTACTCGGAGGTTTAGAGTGTTACTAATCTCTTCATCGCTCATACCTTTCCCATTCTTGATGAGGAGCTCAACTATTTTTCTAGCGTTTTCTCCTGAGAGAACTTCTATAACCTTAAGCACTAGATCCTCGGTCAACCATCTTCACCACTTTTCCTCTAACACTCGGTACTATATAGTACTTAGCGTCCTTAAAACACATCTTCAGCTCAACACCGTTCCAAAGTCTATCCAGGAATAGAGCTAAAGCGGATACCTCGGAATGCGGTTGGTTCCCTATGGATATATTGTAGTCTGCTAGTTCATAGTATATTCTTTCAACTTTTTCAGCTCCTACAATAACCAATATTTTCCTACATCTCTCCCTGATGCTGTTTATCACATCGTCTACAGGAAGACCATACATAGTTAGATGAACAACACAACCACCATCTTTCTTGAATTCTTTAACAATCTTCATAGGATCAACACCCATTACTAAAGTAAAGTATTTCCCTCCCCATCTCTGAACAACTTTTTCAATAGATTTCTTGATAGATTCATCTACTACATTAGCTATATAGATCCCTCTAGCTCCAAAAGCTCTCGCAACCAGCACCACATGAGTTGTTATCCTCTTATCTCTACCAGGTCTATGACCAAGCCTTAACACGTAAACATCTAGACCAAGTTCTTCTGGATAAGCTCTACAGTACGACATATAGACTCCTTGAGTTTATCTAAGTTCAACTTCTTTAAGGCTGAGATAGGCACTATATCTATTAGGAACGCTTGATATTCACTAGCTATAGATTTGACTAGCTTTATCTTCTCATCTAGTCCACTACCTATAAGATCTATCTTATTGATAGCTATTAATGTAGGCTTCAATATAGAGCCTACATCTCTTAGTATACTAAACGTTGTTCGAAGTTCTTGCTCTAACTGATCCCCACGTTTACTCCCATCAATAAGGAGAATAATCGCGTCTGAGGTGCTTATCTCCTCTAAAACAGCTTTGAACGCCTCTATAATGTTAAGCGGTATCCCTTTTATAAACCCAATGGTATCTACTACAATCACGTTATAGTTACAAACTTTTATTAAGTAAGATTTTGGTGAAAGCGTTGTAAACATCTCAGTACCTGTAGGTTTTGAAAGATTTGTGAGAGCGTTAAATAAAGTTGTTTTACCTACGTTTGTATAGCCAACTATCGCTATGTGCACGAATCCCTGTCTTCTCCTAGCATCTCTTTCTCTCGACCTTCTCTCTCTAAGCTTCTCCAGTTCTTCATATAGCTTAGATATACGCTTCGTCATATGTTTATAGTAAACATCTATAGCGTACATACCAGGACCTAGAAACCCTGGAAGCTCACCTAACTTTACCCTCCTAATCCAGTCTCTAATCAAAGGTAGTTGATGTCTAAGCCTAGCAATCTCTATTTGCAATAAAGCTTCTCTAGACCCTGCATGTTGTTGAAATACATTTAGAATCATCATGACTTTGTCCACTATATCGATGTTCAACTCCTTCATTAAGCATGTAACGTGTCTAGGCTTTAACTCGTCGTATATACATACCTTTTTAACTCCGTTACCTTTAATCATGTTTCTGACCCTCTCTACAACACTTGGTGTTAAATAGCATTTCGAGCTCACTTTCTTAACATATACAACCTCCTTTATATCATACCCTGCCTCTCTAGCTATAGCAAGTACTTCATCAGCGTTCTGTTCGTCTTCCTTCTTTAGAACTAATATGGCAGGTTCAAGCATACCCTCACTCTTCCTCTGCACCTCTTATGGAGACTATTTCACCGAAAGTAACATATTTCTCTACTTTACCTCTGCTAGAAACCATTTCGTCTACTGCTGGTACAAGTATCTTTATATTGAGTATCTCCTCTATCTTCTTAGCTAAATCTATGGGAGGTCTCAGTTTCCCGCTTTCAAGCCTCTTAACAATATTTTCGCTAACCTTTAACTTCAACGCTAACGTTTTCTGATCCCAGCCTAAAGCTTCTCTAGCTCTCCTAATCCTCTCAGCAAAATCATCAACTAGCTCAAGTTTCTCGCTCACCAACATCTTAGAGGATTTAGTGGACTGTAAAGATAGAGATGTGGATCTGCTCTGGCTAGAGCTAAATCTAACAGCAGGAGATCGGTGTTGCATTTTAATTGTTTGCACTGGTAAGGATAGTTGTTTTTGTTGACCATGTTGTAGAACTTCTTGCTTAATCGATTTAGGTGAGAGCTTTGCGCTACACGTAGGGCACAAGATAAGCTCTGCACCATCTACAAATACCTTCCTACTTCGGCTAATCTCTATAGGTGAACCACACATTTCACAGTATACTAACCTATCTTCTTGTTTCAGCTGAACCACCAATAAATATTAAGCGGTTAGCTGTTTTTATCTTTATACCTAGGCAAGGATTGTCTGGGTGTAAGAGGTTGGCTATAGAGCATAGCGAGGGTAGCAATAAACATGAGAGCTATGTTGAGTATTTAGAAGCACGAATTAGAGAGCTAGAGATGGAAATCGAGCAATTACAAGAAAAACTCAGTAAATATGCTGAAGAATTAGATTACTACAAATCACAAGTAGAGAAGCTATTGGCTCCCCCACTCATAGAGGCAACTCTTCTAGATGTTTTAGATAACGATAGAGCTCTTGTTAAGAGCTCTACAGGTCCTATACTTGTTGTATACATTCTCCCAACAGTCGATAAGTCTAAGCTTAAACCAGGGGTTTCAGTAGCATTAAATCAGAGAGGTTCTACTATAGTTGAAGTTCTGCCAAGAGCTGAAGATCCTTATGTAAAAACATTCGAAATAGAGGAGAGACCTAATGTTACTTACCAAGATATAGGGGGTCTAGATAAGCAGATAGAGGAGATAAGAGAAGCTATAGAGTTGCCTCTTAAATATCCACACAAGTTTAGGGTCATGGGTATAGAACCGCCTAAAGGTGTTCTACTCTATGGACCACCAGGTTGCGGAAAAACTTTGTTAGCTAAGGCAGTAGCTCGGGAAACTAATGCAACATTTATAAGACTGGTTGCCTCTGAGCTTGCACAGAAGTTTATAGGTGAAGGGGCTAGAATTGTAAGAGAAGTTTTCGCCTTAGCTCGTAAGAAGGCTCCTTCCATAGTTTTTATAGACGAGATAGACGCTATAGCTGCTAAAAGACTTGATGTTGGTACTTCGGGTGAGAGAGAAATTCATAGAACATTAACACAGCTTCTAGCTGAACTAGATGGATTCGATCCTCTAGATAACGTTAAAGTTATAGCATCAACAAATAGGATCGACATTCTCGATCCTGCTATTCTTAGACCTGGTAGATTCGACAAAATTATAGAGATACCTTTACCTGATATAAGAGGTAGATACGATATTCTGAAAATCCATACACGTAAAATGCCTTTGAATGAGGATGTAAATCTTGTAGAGATAGCCAGGATAATTGAAGGAGCTACAGGAGCTGATATTAAAGCTATATGCACCGAAGCCGCGTTGAAGGCTATGAGAGAGGGAAGAGATATAGTAACCATGGACGACTTCATCTATGCTGTAAGAAAAGTTCTGAAGGAACGGTATAGACCATTTGAGTATAAGCAGTACGTAAGTTCTAGTTCACTCCATCTATAGCATTTCAGAACTCTATACCTTATAGGTGGTTCTACTGTTGGAATCGCGATTTAGGTGTAAGAAGGTTTCTGAAGAAGATTTAAAAAGACTTGAATTGATGCTTCTATATTATTTTGGTCGATATGCTGTAGACATTCTTAAATACCTTGATGTAAACAAGTTAGAGGTGTGTTTATCTAAAACTACTTCAAGACCTAGAGCATTCCTATACTGTAAAAATCTTTTCGCATCTGTAAGAGCCTCAGATTTCCATCTTATTCCACATAAACCTCTAGCTATTTTACTCCATAGAGTTTTGCCTTTCCCAAAGAGGAGAGTTGTCGTTGTAAACGAGATGACCGATGATATACTGAAAGGTCATACCGTGTTCGCTAAGCATATAATACTTGCAGACGAAACTATTAGACCTTTTGAGGAGATTCTCGTGGTTAACGAAGATGATAAACTTATTGGCTTAGGTAGAGCTTTACTAGATTACGAAACAATGATTACCTCGACATATGGTGCAGCTGTTCAAATTAGAGAAAAGGTTGTAGATGGTGAAAATAATGAAGAACCGTTACGTACTTAGACTCGTAAAAGAGTTCAACGATAGGAAAAACAAGGTTTACCTTGTCACAGGGTTCCATGGTTACGGTGATGTAGGTTTCCTGACGACGAGATACCTCGTTTACAAGCTAGGTATGGAGCTCGTAGGCTACATCGAAACACCATCTGTACCCGATATCACTTCATTCGAAGATTACGGTTTTAGCTTACCACATGAAATTTTCTACAAAAATCTTGATGACGAGAAGAGCTTAGTTGTATTGCTTAATAGATTGAACCCCGAGAGGAAGTATATATCGAGCTTTGTTAAAGAATTTCTATCGCTTATTAAAAAGCTTAACATTACAGAGATTTTACTGGTAGGAGGACTCGATTCCAGGTTTAGAGAAGGGGATGAAGAGTATAGATGGCTAAAAACTCAAGCCTGTACACAAACTCTCAATGCTCCATACTTCACAAAAGGTTTCTACATAGTAGGGCCACTAGCATCTTTACTCATAACATTGCATCAAAACAATGTACCAGCACTAATAATACTACCATATACTCAACCCGAAACCATAGATCATAGAGCTGCGGCTGTAGCAATAAACGTAATATCGTCTATTATCGGTATCGAAATTGATGTTAAAGAGTTACTTAACTACGCTGCTAAAGCTGAGGAACTTGAAAAAGTGGTTCAAGAATTATACGAGCAGCAGTTAAAGAGAAGAGAAAGCGTTATGCATACGTAGAACATGAATATCTTATAGCTAGGTTACACGTCTTAAATCTTTTGATAACCTACGTAAGTAGTACAAGATTACCCTTTTACTCTATTAACTTTAACCAAATACTCTACACAATCGTAACCTCACTATCACTACTACACCTAGTATACACTACATATCGTTTAGCAAGGTATTTAAGACTTGACATTCGTCCATGTTTAAAGCCATGCTCATAGATAAGTATATGTAGCGAAGTATTCAAGAGTTATCCCATAAATGTTTATATACTGCTAATTGATAAGCTAGCTGTAAGGTTTAGTAGTACATGGTTAAAGCTGAAGAGGTTTTGAAAAGTATAGAAGCTGATAATGTTAAATGGATAGCTCTACAATTCACAGACTTGGTAGGGGAACTTGAGACAACCTTTAGTATTAGCTAAACTGTTTCTAGAGAACTTCGGTGATTATCTAGGTCGTTTTGATGGAAGTAGTGTTAAAGGGTTTATGAGAGTTGAAGAAAGCAATTTATTATTGAGACCTGGCTTAAAGACTTATGCATTGATACCTTGGTATAAGGGAGTAGCACGCTTTGTATGCGATATCTATACACCTGGCTCAAGACTTGTAAAAGATCCTAGATATGTATCTCAGAAAACTGATGAATACTTATCAGAATAAAATTTTAGAGCTTTTGCTTCTGCAGAACTGAAATTCTTTCTGTTTGATAAAGTTAAAGTCGAGGTAGATACATGGAGACAAAGCTTCAAGCTATATAGCACTGAAGCATACGGTTCAGCTTATGCACAGTTCAATAGGTTGAAGGACGGATACTAATCTTCGTATTCCAAGGATAGACGTGAGGATCTCATGATAGGGATAGGGAATATTTTGGCAAAGTCCTCTAATATAGAGATAGAAGTACTGCACCACGAAGTAGCAATATTTTCTCAGCATGAAATAAACTTTAGAGGTAGTGACGCAGAATTCGTAGGCGATGCTATACAAACAGTATGAATTTGTGGTAAAAGCTTTAGCTCATAAGAAAGATGTTGTAGCTACTTTTATGCTTAAACCTGTTTACGGTGATAATGGTTCAGGTAT
>JAJHRF010000050.1 GCA_020832925.1 Desulfurococcaceae archaeon
GCTACTATAGGTGTTGTTGCTGGTGGTGGGAGACTAGAGAAACCATTGCTGAAAGCTGGAAACGCCTACTATAAGTGGAAACCGAGAGCAAGGAAATGGCCTAGAGTTAGAGGTGTAGCTATGAATGCCGTAGAACATCCGCATGGAGGTGGTTCACATCAGAGCGAATCAAAACCCACTACTGTGTCTAGAAATGCACCACCGGGACGTAAGGTTGGGCATATAGCTGCTAGGAGAACAGGTAGGAAGAAAGGTGCTCAATCAGGATCTCAATCTCAGTAAACTCTATAGAACTTCTTCATAAGATTTTCAACCGCTTCGTAACCCTGATCCGAAGACTCCAAGATTTTTGCTCTGTACTCAAGCTCTGCCTCTATATCATCCATCATAAGCCTTTTACCTAGTCTTTTAATTGTATAGCTATTGTATACAGAATCTGCTTCTGAACTATATATCTCTCTCCATTCATCAGCTACTCTCTCGTATACCCTCCAAACTTTTCTCTCCAAGCTTTTACCACTACGTATTCTCGCAACGAAGATAAGCAGAGAAGTGTTTAAGGAGAGCATTATGTAGAGATCCCTGGGGAGTAGGTTTCTAACAGCCATCTCGTACTCCTCTGATGTAGATGCATGAAAAGTTGTTGCAGAACCGGATCCCGATGCTACTGCTCTTACTAAAGCTGATATCTCTCTACCCCTAACCTCGCCTACAACTAGGATATCAGGTCTATACCTTAGAGCTGTAAAACATCTCTGTAGAACATCTTCTGATGATTCTCCGAAGAACTGGATAAACCTAGGTCTTAAGGGTAGTCTTATCTCTTGAACATCTTGAACAACAACTATCTTCCACCCCGGGTTCGAGAGCTGTAGCAAAGCATTTAACAAAGTTGTTTTCCCCGAGCCACTCCCACCAACAACAGCATAGAAAAGTTTTGCATCGTTTATAAGCCATACCAATGCGGATACATGGGAAGGGATAACGTTTCTCTTTATAAGCGTGACAACATCTATCGGTATCTCGGGTAGCCTCCTAATATTGAATGTAGGTCCTCTGCTAATAGGCTCCCCAAGAGTTGCCGCAAGCCTCAGGTTTTCAGATAGAACTGAATGAACCTCTGGTTTAGACAGAGAAACACTTTTACCGCTTTTTAGAGCTAGTTTCTCAACATAGCTTTTAGCTTCTTCTTCACTCTCGAAAACAATATTTGTTACAAGTGCTTCAAATGAGAGGAATTCTCTATGAACAAGAGTTACAGGTTTTTTCCAGTCACAGAGCTCTACATCTTCTACATTGGAATCCCTTAACACTACATCTAGAATCCCGAATCCGAAAGAATCTCTCTTTATGTAATACATAAGGGTATCTCTACAACGTTTGAATTCCCTCTCAATACCCAAATCTTCTACAACCCTATCCACAGCTTTAACAAGTTCTTCCTCTGTCTCTAACTCTAATAGAGATGTATAAAGAGCATCCATAAGCTCTGAGTACAGATCTCTACAAACACTATCTACAGGAGGCTCTAGCACTAGATATCTAGCAATACCCTGTTTATCTAGACATACAACAACTTCCGATACCCCAACAGAATACCTCTTCAAAACAGTACCGCAAACATTATCGATATCTGCAGAGAGATTCCTTAACCTAGCTATAGGTAGAACCAAACCTTTTACAACCAAGCTATCCCCAAACTAAGCTCTGATACTTAAAAAGAGGCGAAGGTTATGAAGAACCTTGGTGTGGCTCAGTATTTCCGGCTCTCTTCACCAATCAAAAGACCCTCTGTTCATCACGACCTAGGGAATGGTAGCCGGGCGGGGATTCGAACCCCGGTCACGGGGGCCAGAGCCCCGCATCCTTGGCCGCTAGACGACCCGGCTTCGATAAACTATTATGTACTGGCGTTTTTTAGTTTTGATACTTCTTGAAGATATCCCAGTCTAGAGGAATTCTAATATAGTATTTTTAAGCTTTACCTAGTTCTTTCACTAGTAGGTGTTCCCACTTTGGATTTCATGGAGGTTTTAGCGAAGATTGGACAGGTAATACCGTCTGCACCTAGACCTACGAGAAGACCTAGCTTAGGTAGGAGACTGCTATACACAGCACTAGCCGCTATAGCTTTCATACTGCTCTCAGCAACACCTCTATACGGAATCGATAAAGCTGGTTTAACACAGCTATCCCCAGTAATAAGCATTGTGCTAGCAATGAGTTCTGGAACTCTTGCGCAGCTAGGTATAGGTCCTATAGTTACATCTGGTCTTATTCTTCAGATACTTGTAGGTGCAAAGATCCTAGATATAGATCTCTCGAACCCTGAGGATAGGACTAAGTTTACCTTAGCTACAAAAGGACTTGCAATAATACTTGCCGCTGTTGAAGCAGCAGGTTTTATTATAAGCGGTGTTTTCTGGTTTATCCCGCAAACAAAGCCTCTATGGATAAAGATTGCGGTATTCCTCCAGCTTATGTGGGGCGCGATACTCATCATGATCCTGGACGAGGCTATACAGAAAGGCTGGGGTATAGGTAGTGGTGTAAGCTTGATTATCTTGATAGGCGTAGCCCAGAGATTTTTTGCAGAACTTCTAGCACCTCACCCAGCAACCGAGGAAATCAACGAGCCTCTAGGACTTATACCCTACATCGTTAACGCTATTCAAAACAAAAACATCAACCTATACGACGTATTCATAGGTAGACTATTCAGAGGATTACCTTCTGTAACAGGGCTTATAGTAACGATAGTGTTGATAGCTGTTATCTCTTACCTAAGTGTTGCAAAGATAAACATACCTATTACTGTTGCCCGTTATAGAGGTGTAAAAACTAGGATACCTCTACAACTACTATACGTAACAAATATACCTGTACTCTTAACAGCTATACTGATATCGGATATCATCCTCGTCCTAAACCTCCTGGAGACTTACCTAAAGATAGATGTCAGCGGTATAAGGATGTTCCTATCCTCACCAAGCCTTGCCAGAATTATATATGATCCCCTAAGGACTGTAAGCTACATAGCTCTATTCCTACTGTTATGTATAGGTTTCGGAATACTGTGGGTAGAGATAGCAGGTCTAAATCCAGAAGCTCAAGCTGAGAACCTTGTTAAAGCTGATCTAGATATACCGGGTATGAGAAGATCTACAAAGGTTTTGAGTAACTACTTAGCTAGATACATCTACCCATTAACAGTGTTTAGCTCTATAGCTGTAGCTGTAATAGCTATCATAGGCGATATATTCGGAACTTTCGGTTCCGGTGTAGGGTTGTTACTAGCTGTAGGTATTCTATACAACTTCTACCAGATACTAGTGTACGAGAGAACACTAGAGATGTATCCATTGCTAAAGAAATTCTTAGGAGAGTAGAGCCTTGACGAAGATATTTATAGCGATAGCTCTCACAATCTCTTTTTCTTTAAATACTCTAGCTCTTTACGAAATGGTTAACATACTGAAGAAGTACAATATAAAGGATAGCAAGTCTATCGATAGAAGTCTTAGGAAAGCTTACGTGAGTAAGAAGAAGCTAGAGATAGCATCTACACAGGTTAGGAAGTTGAGGAGTAGAATATTTAAAGTTACGTTGTACCAGTTCTTTATACCGATGTTAACCTTCCTATCCTCTATAATCATCTACACATTTCTAACAGCATATCTATTCCCGGAGCAGAACACCCTCATCGTAACCCTGAATAAACCCTGTATAGCTCCGATACCCATAATGTTCCCTTTAAACACTTCTGCATGCTCTATGCAGATATCGTGGTTGTTCTTCTTAATATTCCTACTCTACCTACCTCTCTATACTTACTATACAAAGAAATACCTTGAGAGCTAACGTTTTTCAAAACTTTTAATCCTACAGATTGTAGTGTAGATTCTAAGAACAAGGTGAAGACATTGCCTAGACCGGTGTACAGGTCTAGATCGTATAAAAAAGTTTACAGAAGAACACCTAGCGGAAGAACAGTTGTTCATTACGAGAGAAAGAAGAATACACCTATGAAATGTGCAAGATGCGGAACTATCCTGGCAGGTGTACCTATCAAAGAATCCGAGAGAAGAACATTACCAAAAACATTGAAAAGACCTGAGAGAATCTTCGGAGGAGTTCTATGCCCAAGATGTTTAAAAACCGTGATCAAGAGAGTTATAAGAGAAGAACTTGTACCAGTTTTAGCAACTAAAAGCTCGCCACAGCAAACAGTAGCTACTCAACCACAACCAGTAGCACAGAGCTAGAAAACCTCTCCATTCCATAGGTTAACTGTTTATGGATATCAATAAACTTGTTATAGCGATAGGAGGACCTGCTGGAAGCGGGAAAACAACGGTAGCTAAACTTCTTGCACAGAGACTTGGATTAAAACATGTATCTGTAGGCTACTTCTTCAGGAAGCTAGCACAAGAAAGAGGGCTTACTCTTGAAGAACTTAGTAGAATAGCTCAGCAAGATCCTTCTATCGACTACTACCTAGACTCTATGGCTATGGAGGAGGCTAGGAAAGGTAGTGTTGTTATAGATGGTCATGCTGCTCCATGGCTACTCAAAGACTTAGCACATCTAAGAGTAGCTATAGTTGCTAGTCCTGAGGTTAGGTATAGGAGATTAGCTGAAAGAGATAAGAAGCCTTTGGAAGACATTATTAGAGAGACTAGAGCGAGAGAGGAGATAGAGAAGGAGAGGTACAGGAGGTTCTACGGGATAAATGTAGAAGATTACACAGATTTCGACATAGTTATAAACTCCAATAACTACAGCCCCGAAGACATTGTCGAGATAATAGTTAAAGCCCTAGAGTTAAAACTCAAAAACCTCGGTATAAAGGTAACCCTATCTACCGAAAAGCCTAAATCTTCTCCTAGCTCTAGGTCTTAAAGCTACTACAACCCAGTTCCAATCATCTTTTGTAACAACCTGTGTTAAACCTAAGTAAACTTTATCGTTATCTGAATCCATAGAACCTACAAATGTCGTCAACATCTGCGGACCTCTTGAAAGTCTTACTGAATCTATGATTGAGAGATCATCGTTTGAGATATAGAAAACATTGTTATCTAGAGCAATAACAGCATTTAAACCTATAGAAGAAGTTCCTATCTGCGATGAATACACCTTAACACCTTGGATAAGCGTTGACGTTAACAATAGCTCTCCTTCTTTACCGAGTTTAATAACATTACCTCTATCAACAGCGTACATAGCTCCCTCAGGATTTGTAGATAAACCTGTTATCGCTCCTTTCACAGGGGGTCTCACAATCTTTATAAGATCTAGATCTTTTGTTAAGAAAACAACTAACCAGTTCATACTACCTTCAACTCTATCGTATCCCCCAATAGCTATTCTATCTGTTACTCTGTTGTATGTTATAGTATAAGCGCCTGCTCCACGTCCTTCCCTATCTGTTACAAAAGTTTTCTCTATAGATAGGGTGTCTGGGGATATTCTAGCGACGTAGACAGCGTTCACATCTATACCTGTAACAGCTGTTCCCACTACATAGAGATTGTTATCTATGACTATAGCTGAAAACGGTGTTACATAGGGTTTATCTATATCAACTCTTTTAACAAGGTTTAAATCTCTATCGAATACAAGTATACTCCAGAACTTATCAGTAACACCGAAAGCGTAGATATAGCCTTTAACATATGTACAACTTATAAGCGAAGCTATCGGGTAACTCTTCTCATCAGCCCAACTAGCTATAGGAGTTCCATCAGAAGATCTGTAAGATCCCAACCTAAACCTTTTCTTACCCAACCCATGAAGTTCATCAAAACCAACAGCGTATACCCTATCATCAGCTACACAAACACCGAAAACACCATCTCTAAACCCACTAACACTAACAATACGACTCCAAACAACTTCCAAAAACAACACCTCGTAAACAGTATCCAAGAGCTGAAGCTAAAAAGTTTTGGATTCGCTACCTCATAAACTCGATTTCGAAAGGAACTACGTTGAACACTGTAGCGAGAAACATTGCAGAGCAGAGAACAGCTATAGCTATACCCACAGCTTCATACCTAGATTTAAAAATACTCTTCAAAGCTACCGCGAAGTTCATGTATAGATAGGGTAGAACATTTATATAATACCAATCAATAGGACCTGCAACAATATTTAGTAGAGAGAACCATGAAGAAATAACAGCTACTATACCAACTCTATCTAGACGATTTGTAAGCGCTAGATATGTAGTGTAGAGAAGAGCTGGGAGGAGTAGGTACCACAAAGGAGAACCCATACCAAGACCAACAACAAAAAAACCCTTGTTAATCTTTACAAAAGTCTGATTGACAATAGTATAAACACTAGAGATATTGCCTAGAGAAACCTCTACACTTCCAACGAAACGCCAAAACTCTATCTTCGTCAAAAGCTTCAAAAAACCATTAATAGCTATAGGTATAGAAAAACCGTGTTTCCAAGACATATACCTAAGAATCTCTACATGATGCTTAAAAACAGCATCTATACCAAGACGAAAATCAGCAATATAAGTAGTTAAATAAGATAGTGAAGCAAATAAGAAGAACCATAAAACCTTCCTAAATCCACCACCTCTATAGACAATATACATAGAGACAAAAACCATAGGCGCAGAACTAAACTTAGAAGCAACACCAAAACCAGCAAAAACCCCGCCAACCCTATGAAAACCTTTCAAAACAAGGTATAGAGAGATCAACGAGAAGAAAACAGCTACAGGATCAAGTAGAAGAAATCTATGGACATTGAAAAACAAGGTATCGAAAAAGAGAAACAAAGAGGAAAACAAACCAAGCAAAAAATCGCCTGAAACATTATAAACAATAAGAAACAGAAAGATACAGGAAAAAACATAAAACATTAGAAACAGATCACGAGAAAAACCAAGAATACTAGAAAAACCAATAACATACTTAGCAAAAGGAGGATGCTCAAAATTACAAAGCATAGGAGGAGTAAAATTAGAAACATAAGCAACACCACAACTTATATAAATATCCTCATCACGATAACCAGGAAGAGTTACACCCCATTGCAAGAATCTGTGAGAAAAGACAATAAGTAAAAAAATGAAGAAAGTGAGAAAAATATTTTTGTTCTTAATTTTACCTAAGTCAACAGACACCTAACCTTAACCACTACTAGTCTTTAGCCTATCTCGACTTCGACAATTACTTGGCTTGTACTGTTACTGAGTAGACGTTACCAGCTCTAGTATAGATCTTAACCAGATAGTTAGTACCAGCAGTGTATGTTTTAGTTAGTGATATTGTTAGAGTGTCTTCAACTCCCGCTCCTACAGTACCATCTTTAACTGTACTACCGTCAAAATCTCCTGTATTGGTAAGGGTTTCCACACCTGATATCTCTATCTTGTATATTACTGCAGCTGCAGATCCAGTATTCTTTAAATGCAAATACAGTTTCCCATTATTAACATCTATGTAGCTGTCTGGATAGAATTGTAGACTTTCTGTTGCTCCGAATGTTCCCCACCAACCCATTATCCAACCAATAACACCTATAGCGATAACCAATGTTATTGCTACAAGTAT
>JAJHRF010000051.1 GCA_020832925.1 Desulfurococcaceae archaeon
GTATTTAATAAATTAAAACTTTCATCTATAAAACGCTAAACGCACTTTTTTAATATCTAATCCTACTACTTGAATTCTGTTAAATTAATATTTAATATAGTTAGAATTGAAAGTATATGGTAATAACTCGCCTAATCTCTATTTAATAGTTTTACCTGATTTAATTGAGTAAGACACTATCAATAGATTACTGTCTGCGAATTCTGCTAATACTTGTCTACATGCCCCACAAGGTGGAAGAGACTCCGGGGTATCGCTAACAATAGCTACAGCATCAAAATTTTTCTCGCCATGTGTAATAGCTGATGCTACAGCAACTCTTTCAGCACATATAGTTAAACCGTAGCTCGCATTTTCGACATTAACCCCGAGGAATATCTTTCCATTTGATGTAAGTATAGCTACTGCAACATGTGTATTACTATAAGGAGCGTATGAGTTAGGTAAAACTTTGAGCGCTTCATCGATAAGTTTACGAATATCTACCTCGACCCTCATCAACTGCATCTTCTATATACATCTCTAGTTCTCTACCTAACCTTTATTTAAACTATATAAAATATCTACATAGTGTATTTAGTTTGGAGTTGGACTATGCTTTTCAACGAATATAGTTCAGCTAGTATTCCTGTAGATAAAGAGGGTAAGGTGTATCATTTAAAGTTGAAGTCTGGTGATGTAAGTAAATATGTTCTCCTCCCTGGAGATCCGGAGAGAGTCCTTATTATAGCTAGGTACTGGGATAGGTACTGACATGTTGCATCTCATAGAGAATTCGTAACCTATAGTGGCTACTATAAAGGTGTATTTATATCTGCTACTAGTACAGGTATTGGAGCTCCTTCAACCGCTACCGCTGTTGAAGAGCTAGCGAGAGTAGGTGCAGAGGTATTCATTAGAGTTGGTACTACAAGTGCTCTTAGACATGATATAAAGATAGGGGAACTAGTGATATCGGTTGGGCTCTGTTATATTAGAAGGTACTAGTAAACACTATGTTATACCTGAGTACCCAGCTATAGCTAGCTACGATATCGTATTAGCATTAATAGATGCTGCAGAAACTCTCGGTGTTAAATACCATGTAGGTCTTACAGCGAGTAGTGATAGTTTTTACGTAGGTCAGGAGAGACCTGGTTACAAAGGATATCTACCTCCACACCAAAGAGGTTTAATAGATTATCTAAGAAGTGTAAATGTACTTAATTTCGAGATGGAGTCCTCAATAATATTCGTTCTAGCTAATATTTACGGACTTAAAGCAGGAGCAGTATGCGCTGTAATAGTGAATAGAGAGACGGAGGAATTTATGCCAAGTGCAGGAATAGAAGATGCTATTAGAGTTGCTAATGAAGCTATTAAAATACATAGTGAATGGATTGAAGAGGCAATGAAGTTAGGTAAAAGATTCATAACCCCAAAGATAATCAGGGATCAGAGGAAGAGATAGGAATTACCTTAGGCTACTCCTCTTCGAATATTTTATGCTCAATGTAGTTAATCATACCATTAACTAAGGCAATAATTAATATGAGGACCACCAGAGCAGTTATAACTATGTTTAAAATATCTTTACTCAACGAACCTAGAAAACCATAAGAACTAACTCCACTACGAAATACCATTCCAAAGTTTTTCATAGCTGCAAAACTTATCATTAACGCTGTTAGAGTAATCTTCATAAACATCTACCTCTTCTATACTACGTATACCAGTTAATATATAGTATTACTAAAGTTTATAAATTTTTACTCTTATGAGGTGCAATAGTAATACAGAGAAGTAATTGATCATGAGATAATGTCGAAATTGGCGATTTACCTAAACTAATCCCGTGGTATTCAATTCTGTACTGTTTTAGAATCCAATCTATGTTCCACTATTTCTATAAAGAGTTAAATCAAGAAGTTTCAGATCATTGTGAAGTTCTTTGTAGATTTGATGAAAGGATTTTTCTAAGTTCGTTGGGATTATTTACGAATAAATCTGCTAATCTAGAGACTGGTATGTTTATATCTAGTTCCTCTACTATAGGTTCTATGAGTTTCTCTGCTATACGTTTCGCTATCAACGGTATGTTGTAGCGTGTTAGTATGAGGTCTCTTAGTTTAGCTGGGTCTTCTAGTAATAGCGATATACAGTCTTTACCTGTATTCTTTTGACAGAGATTTTCGAGGAATTCGAATAGTCCTGGGTACACCATCCTGAGCTTCATTTTTATAATCTCTGACATTGTGTAGGGAATAACATGGCTTGGTATCTTTAACCTATTTCTTAATACTGTGTAGAGCTTGGGGTTCATATAAACTATCCCTAGCTTCCAGTTAACCTTAACAAACTTCGAGACAGCATCGTTTACAGCAGGTTTTGATGCATCTGTTCTATCTAGAACTGTTTTCAGTATACCTCTCTTAACACCTTTAGCAATGAGTAACGATATATAGAGTACTGCTGCAACTATTGTTTTCCCTTTCTTACCTTCGAACCACGTCGGGAACACCTCTGCTATAGACTCTAAAACATCTTCACATACATCTCTAACACCATAATCACTACATATAGGCTCTAACTCTACCTTCACTTTATCAAGTAGAAGTCTTGTCCAAACCTTCTCTTCAGCCAAGTTCTCCACCATTGCTTACCATTACAGAACACCTAAGTACAATCCACTAGTACTAGTACTAGTTAGTTTTAATTCTTCTCTGAGAAAATTTAAAAAGGTTCCTCTCTACAGAATTCTTCCTGCTATTTTATCTGTTGTATGTATCAACCTTTTTATCCTCGACATTGATTCAATGCTTAGGTGAGCGTATTGGATGCATGTCCTTGTTTTCCATGGGTTTGGAGTACATGGGTTAAAACACCGATGATTAGGGGAGCTGATGTTTTAATAGTTTCAGCATGTCTTCCCTATGTAAATAGAGAGTTGTTTGATAGGGTTAGAGAAGGTAAAATTGTTTTAATGGCTTGTCCAGAGAAGGAGAGTTCTGCTTACTACGGCAAGATAGCTAGTATTATTAAGAGTTGCAAACCCAAAAGTTTAACTATAGTTACAGTTGATGGAAGCCCCCATTGTTTAGCTCTTCATGCTAGTGTAAATGAGGCTGAGTATATACTTAACGAAGAGATTAAGAGGAAACACTATGTCGTTGTTAATGGTCAGCATCTTGTAGAGATATCACCTAATTCTGTAAGAGTTGCAAGATATCTACATCTAGTCGACGAGTTGATAAAGAGGAGTCCTGATATCTTGAAGAAATTAGAAGAGCTTAGTCTAGAGTATAGAAAAGCTATAGAGATTCAGAGGAGTAGTGAAGCTAAAGGTTAAATAAATTTAGACAGGATCTTGTCGAGAGATGGTTTCGGTCTTTGTTTCAACCATTTATCGAGTAGAATAAATACGCAGAACTGACCACACATTGTACAAGAAGTTATTCCTCTATTCCCGAACTGCCTGTATATCTCTTCAGCTTTCTCCTTATCTATCGATAACCTGAACATTTCACTCCATCTGAGTTCGGATCTATAGATACTCATCTCTATATCCCATCTAGCTGCTTTTGATCCAAGCTTAACTATATCACCAGCATGTGCCGCTATCTTAGCAGCTATAAGACCTTCCCTTACTTGCTCAGGGTTTGGAAGACTTAGATGTTCTGCAGGTGTTAGATAACATATGAGATCTGCACCATTTGCTGCAGCAATAGCTGCTCCTATAGCTGCCGAGATATGGTCATAGCCAGCGGCGATATCTGTTACAATAGGGCCTAAAACGTAGTAAGGTGCTCCACGGGTAAGACTTTTCATGATCTTGATGTCCAGGATAACCTTGTCTAGAGGCATATGACCAGGTCCCTCGATCATAACCTGTACACCTTTGCTACGCGCTTTATCAGTAAGCTTAGCGTTTACATATAGTTCTCCGAGCTGTAGTTCGTCATGTGCATCAGCAATAGCTCCAGGTCTCAAAGCATCTCCTAAGCTTATCACAGCATCGTATTCTGTGAAAAGCTCTAGCAAGTAATCCCAGTTTCTATAGTACGGGTTTTCTTCCCCTGTCTCTAACATCCATGCAGCTAACATAGCCCCACCTCTACTAACTATAGGCTGAACTCTATCGCTTTTCAAAGCTTTTTCAGCTAGATCTCTCGTTATACCTGCGTGGATAGTCATGAAGTCTACTCCATCACGTAGATGTTCTTCGACAACCTTTAGAAACCAATCAGCTGGGGGTAAGCCACTGAATTTCTTTACACCTTCTATCCAAGCTTGGTATGTGGGGACTGTTCCAAAAGGTAGAGGTTCTGATTCCCTCATCAATACCCTCCGAATCTCAGTTAGATCACCACCAACACTTAGATCCATTATCGTATCGGATCCGTATTTAATAGCTATCCTAGCTTTCTGTTTCTCCATCTCTATATCTACTACTGTACCGCTTGTACCTATGTTAACATTAACTTTCGTGAAAAGACCTTCACCAACCCCAACAGGCTTTACCTTCCCCAATCTCCTAGCATTCCTAGGAATCACAACCCTTCCCTCAGCAACTCTGTGAACAAGCTTGGCAACATCTACATCCTCTACCTTAGCTACAGCCACAACCTCATCTGGTATAGAGCCTGCTCTACACTCCAACATAATAGTTTTTACCATAAACTACACCTACACACTACCGCTGTAGCGCTTAAGTAGATGCTTAATAAATGTAATGCTTCATACATAAAATACCTAATTCCGTATGATGAAGTGCGGAACCGGCAGATAAACCGTGTTTAAGTAATTCAAGGTTTTAACGCTATCCTGAAGTATCTCCCTGTAAGAGATTCTTCAAATGCTTTCTTAGCTTTGTAGAGAGGGTAGATATTGTTGAGAATAGGTTTAACTATACCTTTTCGTAGAACATCTATAGCGTAACCGAATTCTCTAAATGTTCCACACCGAGAACAGATAATGCTCAGCTCCTTAACGACAGCTGTTGTTGAATTTACTTGGGCTAAGGATCCAGGGGTAGATTTCAGATGCACTACACCACAAGGTTTAGCAATTTTTACAGCTATATCGATAGCGTTAGGATCCCCTGAAACTTCGAAAACAGCATCGTAATAAGATTCCTTTACCTCATCAATGTAAACTATGTTCGCTATACTCTTGAAGTACTGAATTTTAATACTGTTTCTTCTAGCTACAACATCTACATCTAGCCCATAGAGATTCTTAAGAACTTGAACTACGAGCCAAGCTATAGCGCCTGTACCTATAACTGCTACTCTATCCCCAGGTTTAACAGGTCTCAACGATAAAGCTCTTAAAACTGCTGCTAAAGGTTCTACGAAAATCCCTTTCTCTGGAGAATCATCGAATCTATGTAAAACATTAAGAGGTGCTACGAAGTACTCCGCCATACCTCCATCGAAATCTATTCCCAGAGTCTTTTTACTAGGGCAATGCGTATAGAGACCAGATCTACAGTAGCTACAGCTCCAACAAGAGAAGTTTATCTCCGAAACAACTCTTTCACCTAACAGATCTTTCGGTCCTTCAACAACCTTCCCAACAACTTCGTGTCCAGGAACTAGTGGAGATTTGAACAGTTTGTATGTACCTGTATAGAAAGCTTTATCTGTTCCACATATACCTACAAGCTCTACTTTCACAAGAACCCATCCCTGCTCAACCTTCGGTACATCGATATCTACAACCTCTAGCTTCCTGGGTCCATAAAGCTGTACAGCCTTCATAGAGCTCCCTCTATACTAGAGCTACTCAACTATTTGAACACCTAGATCTAGAAGTTCTTTCTTAACCTCGTTTATAACGTTAAACATCGGTACTTCGAAGATAAGTTCTACAGCTGCATATCCAACAGGTATATCTACGCTATGCCTATCATGTCTAACATCGACAATATTGCATCTATATTTATAGAGTATGTTCAAGACTTTAAGGAGTTCTCCAGGAACATCCTTGAGGATGAGCTTTAAAACAGCTATTCTACCTTCAGCCGCTAGACCTCTTAACACTACTCTGTATAGTGTTGTTAAATCAATATTTCCTCCGCTGATAACTAAGACAACGTTCTTGTCATGACCCTGCATATACCCTTCGAGTAGAGCTGCTAAAGGTAATGCTCCTGCACCTTCAACAACGATTTTCGATCTCTCCATCAGTAGATATATAGCTCTAGCTATAGAATCCTCATCAACAACGACAACATCATCTACAACACTATTCATTATCTCGAAAGTTATATCTCCAACACGTTTAGTTAGAACGCCGTCGGCAAGCGAAGGATTTACATCTACATCGACTATCTTTCCACAACTTCTAGCTACATAATATTTAGGAGCATTCTTAGGTTCAACACCGACGATCTTCACACTAGGCTTAAGCATTTTTATAGCTGTACCTACCCCAGATACAAGACCTCCACCACCTATAGGGACAAGCACTACTTCAACATCGTTAAGCTGTTGAATAATCTCTAAACCTATAGTTCCTTGACCAGCTATAACCTCGATATCGTTAAACGGGTGCACGAAAAGCATCTTCTGTTCCTCGGCTATCTCTATAGCTTTCCTATAAGCATCGTCGTAAACCCTGCCATAGAGAACGACCTCTGCTCCGTAGCTTTTAGTAGCGTTAATCTTGAACACAGGTGTTGTCTCAGGCATAACAACAACAGATTTAACTCCAAGACTTGTAGCTGCGAAAGCTACAGCTTGAGCATGGTTACCGCTAGAAGCTGTTACAACACCTCTCTCCTTCACCTCCTCCAGATGCCTATACATCTTGTAAAACGCACCGCGTATCTTAAAAGAACCTGTTTTCTGCATATTCTCTAGCTTTAGATATACTTTGTTACCGCTAATCCTTGAAAATGTTAAGCTAAAATCTAGAGGAGTTCTATGAACAACTCTGTAAACAATTTTCTCAGCATCTATAATATTTCTCCAAACATTAGCTAGAACACTTGTCAATAATTCAACACCTCGAACAGAGATACAGCTGAGCTGAACATATATAGCTATTACAGTTTTACTTATACATAATTCGCAAACCTCATCGCCTTGCAGCAACTTTAGCTACTACAGGTTGTCATAATAAACACAGTTTTATATTTAGCTAGTTATTTCGTTGTATAGCGAAAGATGTTTTAAGGTTAAAGCTATGTCTGTAGCCATTGTTAAAAACTTCAACAGTTTAGAAGGTACTAGAGAAGTTTTATCGCTTATAGATGATGAAATAAAAACTGTTGTAGGTAGCCGTAGGAAGTTCTTGATTAAACCAAACTTTGTCTCTGCTTATAACTACCTTGCAGTAACACCTGTTGAAACAGTTGAAGCAGTTCTTCAGTATCTCTACAAGAGATTCGATATCTCTGAAATCTTAATAGCTGAAACACCTACTATAGGATCCATGGAGACTGCTATCAGGAACTTCGGTT